>NZ_JBEXDT010000054.1:0-61529 GCF_040605905.1 Nonomuraea sp. NPDC005501
GCCCGGCAGCGGGCCCGGCGGGGCTGCGGCGAGGGTGCGGCGGGGCTGCGGCGAGGGTGCGGCGCACCGCGCGCTCGGGCGGGGCGTCAGTCGTTCGCGAAGAGGGCGTTGACCTGCTGGTTGGCCGTGGTCAGGGCGGTTCGGGCGTCCTTCTGGCCGAGCCAGACCTCCTCCAGCGCCGTGAGCACGATCTGGTTGATCTCGTCGGCGTGGTCGCTGACCGGCAGCAGGAACGTTCCGCCGGGCGCGTCGGCCACCGTGGTGAAGGCGCTGATGTCCCGGTGCGCCGCCTTGTGCGCCGCGATCGCGCGCTGGGTGGACGAGGAGATGGCGGGGAAGACCACGGCGGTGTCCGCGATGATGTCCTGGCAGCCGGTGGAACCGAGGAACTTCACCCACTTCCAGGCCGCCTCGGGCTGCTTGGTGCCCGCGTAGATGCTGTCGGCCAGGCCGTTGAAGGCGGACTTGCGGCCCTGCGGGCCGGTCGGCAGCGGGGCGAAGGCGAACTTCTGCTCCGTGGACTCCAGGTACGACTTGATCGTCCAGGAGCCGGTGATGCCGAGCGCCGCCTTGCCGGAGCCGAGCACCGCGTCGGGACCGAGCGAGCTGACCTTGTCGTACGGCGCCGCGTACCCCTTGTCCATCAGCCCCTTGAACCAGGCGATGGTCTCGGCCAGCTTGGGGTCGTCGTAGAAGTAGCGGGTGCCGAACGGGTTCTTGTCGATGTAGGAGAAGCCGTTGGAGACCGCCAGGTCGCCCCAGCCGTTCTGGCCCAGGCCGTCGTCCTTGAGCTCCGGGGTGATGCCGTACACGGCGACCTTGGACTTGTCGAACCCGGGCTCGTCGCCGTGGCGGCCGGAGCTGTCGACGGTGAGCTTGGCGATGGCCTTCTCGAAGGTGCCGCCGTCCTGGGGGTTCCAGGTGAGGTCGCTCAGGTCGAGCTTGGCCTTCTTGGCCAGGGTGGCGTTGTAGATGATCGCGATCGTGTCCCAGTCCTTGGGCAGGCCGTACCTCTTGCCGTCCTTGAGCCACAGCTCGGCCAGGCCGGGCCGGTACTGGCCGAGGTCGACCTTGTCGGCCCGCACCATGGGCTCGATGTCGAGGAGCTGACCGTTCTTGACGAACTGCGGGTAGTACGACGCCTGCATGGTGATCACGTCGGGGGCGCTGCCGGAGACCATCTGGGTGGTGAGGTTCTGCCAGTACTGGTCCCACGCGGCCTGCGTGATCTTGATGGTGATCCCGGGGTTCGCCTTCTGGAAGGCGTCGGCGCACCGCTGGTAGCCGGCCTGCTGGGCGTCGTCGAAGAGCGCGTACGAGATCGTGACCGGATCATCCGCTGAGCCGGAGCCGCCCGAGCCACCCGAGCCGCCGCCGCATGCCGCTGTGAGCAGCAGCAGCGCGCCCGCCGCCAGATGCGCCTTTTTCATCGCTAACCTTTCATGCCGGAGAACTGGATGGAGTCCACGAGCCGGCGGCCGAAGAAGACCACGAGCAGCAGCACGGGGATGATCGACAGGGCGGAGCCGGCCATGAGGCCGGTCCAGTCCGGCGCGGTGTTCGGTGACTGCTTGAGGAAGATGCCGAGCGCCGCCGTCAGCACCCGGGTCTCCTCGCCGGGGGCCACCAGCAGGGGCCACAGGTAGTCGTTCCAGGTCCAGACCGCGGTGGTGAGGGCCAGGGTGAGCAGCGGCCCCCGGCTCATCGGCAGCACCACCCGCCAGAAGATGAGCCCCTTGCCCGCGCCGTCGATGAGGGCGGCCTGCTCGACGTCGCGCGGCACGCCGAGGAAGAACTGGCGCAGGAAGAACACCGCGAACGGCGTCATGAGCATGCTGGGCGCGACGAGACCCTGGAAGGTGTCGAGCCAGCCGAGCTCCTTGACGAGCACGAAGTTGGGCAGCAGCGTGAAGATCGGCGGGACCATGAGGGCCGCGACGAACACCCCGAACAGCAGGTCCCGGCCGGGGAAGCGGAGCCGGGCGAAGGCGTAGCCGGCCATCGCGCAGAGGATGGTCTGCACGGCGGTGATGAGCCCGGTGTAGAGGACGGAGTTGCGCAGGTAGAGGAAGAAGTCGAGGTCGGCGCCGGATCCGCCGGCCGCCCGCGCCTCCTCCCGGCCGGCCAGGCCGAGCACCCGCTGGAAGTTGAACAGCGTCGGGTGCCGGGGCAGCAGCCCGGCGGTGTCCCCGCTCAGCTCGCGGCCCGGCGTGATCGCCGTGCGGAGCATCCAGTAGAGCGGGAACAGGGAGATCACGATGGCGAGGATCAGGCAGGCCCAGGCGATCGGGCGGCCGATCCGGCCCCGGAGCGGTCTGTTCATGTGAGGTCCGAGGTGGAGGCGCGCAGCAGGCGCATCTGGACGAAGGTCAGCACGCCGAGGACGAGCACGAGGCTCAACGCCAGCGCGGAGGCGTAGCCCATCTTGAAGTGGGTGAACGCCTGCTCGTAGATGTAGTAGTAGACGACCCGGGTGGCGTTGACGGGGCCGCCCTTGGTGGTGACGGCGACGGCGTCGAAGAGCTGGAACGAGTCGATGAGCGACACCACGAGCACGAACGCGAGGATGGGCCGCATCAGCGGCAGCGTGACGCGGAAGAAGGTGCGGATCTCGCCGGAGCCGTCGAGGGCCGCCGCCTCGTAGATGTGCCGGGGCACCAGCAGCATCCCCGCGTACAGCAGCAGCGCCGTGTAGCCGGTGCCGCTCCACGAGGTGATGACGGCCACGCTGGGCAGCGCCAGGTCCGGGGAGGTGAGGAAGCCCTGGTTGGGCAGGCCGACGGAGGTCAGCAGGTGGTTGACGAAGCCGAGGTTGGCGTCGAGCAGCCACATCCACAGCAGGCCGGTGGTCACGCTGGGCACCAGCCACGGGATGAGGAGCAGGGAGCGGAGGGCCAGGGAGCGGGTCAGCCGGTCCAGCAGCGCGGCCAGGCCGAGGCCGGCGAGGAGCTGGATGCCGAGGTTGAGGATGACGTACCCTGCGGTGACCTTGAGCGAGTTCCAGAACAGCGGGTCCTGGACGAGCCGGGCGTAGTTGTCGAGGCCGATGAAGCGCGGTGGTGACAGCAGGTTCCAGTCGGTCATCGAGTACCAGGCGCCGCGCAGCGCCGGATACAGGTAGAACAGGCCGAATCCCAGCAGCACGGGCGCGAGGAAAGCGGCGGCGAGCCGTCCGTCTCCGCGCGTGCCGGGTGCTCGCCGGTGACCTGGCCCGGGGGCGGGCTCACCGGGGACGGGCTCCCTGGGGGCGGGCCCGTGACGGGACGGTGCCGGGCCGGCGTCGGGTCCCGGATGTGGGCCGGTGCCCGCCACCGGTGGGACCCCGGCGGGCGCGGTGCGGGCGCCCGGTCGTCGCAGCATCTCCGAACCTCCTGGGGGGCGGGGGCGGGCCGGTGGAGCGGCCGTGGTTCAGCCCATCATGGCGACTTTCGAAAGCTTGTCAATACCTTCGCGCAATCACCTCTTCGTCGGCAATACCGGATGCATTGCGAAAGTATTGACAAGATAACGAAGGTGCTGGGACCGTCCTCCTCATGGCCCTCTCGGACTTCGACTTGCTCGTCGTCGGCGACGCCAACCCGGACGTGATCGTCTCGGGGGCACCCCGCCGCCCCGCCTTCGGTCAGCGCGAGGAGCTGGTGGACGCCGGCGACCTGGTGCTCGGCGGCTCCGGCGCGATCACCGCGTGCGGCGCCGCCCGGCTCGGCCTGCGCGTCGCCTTCGCCGGCCGGGTGGGCGACGACCCAGCCGGCGCGTTCGTGCTGGACACGCTCGGACGCCGCGGGGTGGACGTCTCCGCCTGCGTGGTCGAGTCCGGCGCGGCGACCGCGCTCACCGTCATCCTGGCCGACGGGCAGGACCGGGCGATCCTGACCGCGCCCGGCTGCCTCGGCCGGACGTCCGCCGGCGACGTGCCGCCCGAGCTCCTCGCGCGCGTGGCGCACGTGCACGTCTCCTCGTTCTACCTCCAGCCGCGCCTGGCCGAGGGGGTGCCGGACCTGTTCCGGGCGGCCCGTGCCGCCGGCGCCACCACCTCGCTCGACACCAACGACGACCCGTCCGGCCGCTGGGAAGGGCTGGAGGAGGTGCTGCCGCTGACCGGCGTCCTGCTGCCCAACGAGCGCGAGGCCCTGGCCATCGCGGGCGTCCCCGAGCTCGGGCAGGCGCTGCGCGAGCTGGCCGCGCGGGGCACGACGCCGGTGGTCAAGTGCGGGGCTGAGGGCGCCCTGACGATCGTGGACGGCGAGCCGCTCCGCGTCCCGGCCCCGCCGCCGCCGGCTCACCAGGGCCCGGCCGGGGTCGTGGACACGGTCGGCGCGGGCGACAGCTTCGACGCGGGCCTGATCGCGTCCCGTCTGCGTGGCCTGCCCGTACGGCGGAGCCTTGAGGTGGCCGTGGCCTGCGGCACCCTCTCCACCCGAGCCGCGGGGGGCACAGCGGCGCAGCCGACCTGGGAGGAAGCCACCTCATGAGAAACCCGAAGATCGTCTTCATCGGCGCGGGCAGCGTCGTGTTCACGCACGGCCTCATCGCCGACCTGCTCGCCTATCCGGAGCTGCGGGAGGTCCGGATCGCGCTGCACGACATCGACCCGGAGCGGCTGGAGGTGGCCGAGGCGGTGGCCCGGCGCATCGCCGCCGCCCGCGGCGCCCGCCCCGAGATCACCGCGAGCCTCGACCGGCGGGCCGCGCTCGACGGCGCCGACTTCGTGATCAACATGATCCAGGTGGGCGGGCACGACGCGACCGTCACCGACTTCGAGATCCCCGCCCGCTACGGCCTGCGCCAGACGATCGCCGACACGATCGGCGTGGGCGGCGTCTTCCGCGCCCTGCGCACGTTCCCCGTGCTGGACGCGCTGGCCACCGACATCGGCGCCGTCTGCCCGGACGCCCTGCTGCTCAACTACACCAACCCGATGGCCATGAACGTCTGGTACCTGGCGAGCAGGGTGCGGCGCGTGGTCGGCCTCTGCCACTCGGTGTACTGGACGATGCACGACCTGGCCGAGCTGCTGAAGGTGCCGTACGAGGAGATCACCTACCTGGCGGCGGGCGTCAACCACCAGGCGTGGGTGCTGCGGTTCGAGCACGAGGGCGCCGACCTGTACCGGCGGCTCGACGCGGCGGTGGAGGCCGATCCGCAGCTGCGCCGGCGGGTCCGGGTGGAGATGTACCGGCGGCTCGGGCACTACCCGACCGAGACGAGCGAGCACTCCTCCGAGTACGTGCCGTGGCTGCTGCACCACGACGCCGAGATCGACCGGCTGCGTATCCCGGTCGGCGCGTACGTCGGCATCAGCGAGGAGAACATCCGCGAGTACAAGCGCACCCGCGACATCGTGCGCCACGGCGGGGAGCTGTCCGTCGAGGGCACCGGCGAGTACGCGCCGCAGATCATCCACAGCCTGGTGACCGGCGTGCCGCGCGTGGTGTACGGCAACGTGGTCAACGACGGCCTCATCTCGAACCTGCCGCCCGGCTGCGTGGTCGAGGTGCCCTGCGCCGTGGACTCCTCGGGGGTCATGCCGACCCGGGTGGGCGCGCTGCCGCCGCAGTGCGCGGCGCTCAACCGGTCGTACGTGAACGTCAACGAGCTGACCGTGCGGGCGGCCGAGGAGGGCCGGCCCGAGCATGTGCGGCACGCGGTGATGGCCGACCCGAACGCCTCGGCCACGCTGTCGCTGGACGCGATCTGGCGGATGTGCGACGACCTGACACTCGCCCACGGCGACCTGCTGCCGGAGTCCCTGCGCGTCACGCTCGCGGACTGACACCACCTCGCCCGGCCCACGCCCGTCCAGCCGCACCCGTCGACCCCACGCCCATCGACCCCACGCCCGTCCACCCCGCGGACGCCCGCCCGGACAACCGGGCGGGCGTTCGCGCGTCAGCCGACGAGGTCCACCTTGAGGCCGCGCTCGCGCAGGACCGCCACCACCGACGCGTCGGCGGACTCGCCGGTGATGAGCAGGTCCACCTCGGACAGCGGGCAGACCGGCGCCATCTCCACCTTGCCGAGCTTGGAGGAGTCGGCGACCACCACGCGGCGGCCGGCGGCGCGCAGCATCCGCTGCTTCATCTCGGCGTCGGGCAGGTTGACGTTCGTGACGCCGGCCTCCGGGTGGACGCCGCCGCAGCCGAGGAACACGGTGTCGGCCCGGATGCCCTCCAGGATGCGGGTGCCGAGCGGGTCGACCAGGGAGTGCTGCTGGCGGCGGAGGCTGCCGCCGGTGACGACGACGGCGAAGCGGGGCAGCGCGGGCTCCAGCTCCAGGGCCGTGCGCAGCCCGTTGGTGAAGACCGTGACCTCGGTGAGGTCGGCGCGGGCGACCAGCTCCCTGGCCACGTACGCGGTGGTCGTGCCGGCCCCCATGAGCACGCTCTCGCCCGAGGCGACCAGCCGCGCCGCCGCCTTGCCGATCAGCGCCTTCTCCACGGCGGCGGTGCCGAGCGACAGCTCGAACGACGGCTCGACCCGCGGCGGCGACCCGGCCGCGACCGCTCCCCCGCGCACCCGGCGCACCCGGCCCTGCTCCTCCAGCGCGTCGAGGTCGGCCCGGACGGTCACGGTGGACACGCCGAACGCCTCCGCGAGCTCGGCCACCCGGGCGAACTCCTGCTCCATGAGCATGCCGAGCATGCGCTCACGGCGCACCTCGGTCGGCATCGACTCCATCATCGGCGGATCGCCTCCGGCAGCAACTCCCCGTGCGCGTCGATCAGCTCGTCGCACATCGCCTCGATGGCGGGCAGCGGCAGCGTCGCCGCGGCGTTCGGGTCGAGCATCGCCGCGTGGTGGACGTGCCGCCGGTCGCCGTCGAGCACGGCACGCACGGTCAGCTCCACGACGTTGAGGAACGTCCGGTGCAGCGCCACGAGCTGGATCGGCAGGTCGCCCACCGGCCGGGGGTGGATGCCCGTGGCGTCGACCGTGGCGGGCACCTCGACGCAGCAGCCCTCCGGCAGGTTGCCAATCAGGCCGCGATTGCGGACGTTGACGTAGACCTCCTTCTCCCGGCCGGTCAGCGTGGCGAGGATCGCGGCGGCGGCCGGCTCCTGGTGCTGCCACCTGATCAGCTGCGGCCGGCCGGCCGACAGCGCGCGGCGCGTCTCCTCGTACGCGTGCATGTCCTGGCCGAGGCGGCGCAGGTACTCCTCCATCTGCACGCCGAGGCGCTCGGTCTCCTCGGCGTGCCGCATGAACCACGGGACGTACTCGGCGGCGTGCTCGCTGGACTGCGTCGGGAAGTGGCCGAAGCGGCGGTACATCTCGGTCCGGACGTGCCGCCCCAGGTCGGGGTCGGCGGCCAGCAGCGCGTCGAGCTCCGGGTAGAGCGAGCGGCCCCCGGCCTCGAACCGCAGCACGAACGACTGGTGGTTGAGGCCGGCGCTGAGGAACGTCACCTCGTCGAGGTCGCGGCCGACGAGGTCGGCCAGGTAGGCGTGGGTGTCGCAGACGGCGTGGCACACCCCGGCGAAGCGCTCGAACGTGGTGGCCTCCTCCACCGCCCAGCCGATCATGGCCATGGGGTCGCTGCAGCTCAGCAGCCACGCGTCCGGGCACAGCTCGGCCATCTCGCGGCCCAGCTCGACGAAGAAGGGGATGGCGCGCAGGCCGCGGAAGATGCCGCCGACGCCGATGGTGTCACCGATCGTCTGGCGCAGGCCGTACCTGCGGGGGATCTCGAAGTCGCGCAGCGAGGCCGTGAACCCGCCCCGGTCGACGTAGCTGATCACGAAGTCGGCGCCGTCGAGGGCGCGCCGCCGGTCGGGGCAGGCGGTGACCACGGCCGCCGAGCCGGCCTCGGCGTCGAGCGCGCGCACCAGCGCCTCGGCCGTGGCCAGGTGGGCGGGGTCGTCGTCATGCAGCACGACCTCCAGGCGCCCCCGCAGCGAGGAGGCGAGGAACAGGTCGGAGAGCACCCTGCGCACGAGTTCGACGTTGCCGGCGCCGACGAAGACGATGCGCGCCATCCTCACCTCCCGCCGCTCGTGCGCGAAGTCCTGCGAAGACCCGCGAAGACCGAAGACCCGCGAAGACCTGAGACTCGCGAACACTACGGCACACCGCGCGGACGCGCACACCACACCTTACGGGCTGCCGCCGGGCCCGAGGCCGCTCGCGGGGGCCGCGTGTTCTCGCTCACATGGGATGATCGCCTGCCCAGGGCCCCGGAGCGCCGGTTTCGGCGGCGGAGCCGGGCCTCACACGTCCTCTACCAGGCACAAGAGCGACCCGGAATGTGAATGGTCTGTTTCCGAGACGTTATCGCACACCGTTGACAGGCAAATTGTTAGCGATAACACTCATGGCCTTAGGCACGTTGTCCTCAACGGCGATCAACGCAGGTGGGGTGTCACGAAATGCCACAAACCGGGCTTATCCTACCGCAGGTCGGTCCACGGCACGTGGGTTTCGGACCATTCCATCGGAGCGCCCACCTGGACGTTCCCGTGCCGGGGACACGACGACCCACCGCTCCCGCCGCGCCACTCGCGGGAGAGGTACCCCCCGCTGTGGCCGGAGGTCCGGCGGCCCCTTCGCGTACGCGCAACCCCGCAAGGAGACACACACATGAGATTCGGACGGATCGCGACGGTCGTCTCAGCCCTCGCACTCACCGCCACCGTCGCGGCGTGCGGATCGAGTGAGAAGACCGTCGACAAGCAGGCGTCCTCCGGCACCACCAGCGGGGCCCTGATCGGCGTGACCATGCCGACCAGGTCCTCCGAGCGGTGGATCCACGACGGGGACAACGTCAAGTCCAGCCTGGAGAAGCTCGGCTACAAGGTCGACCTCCAGTACGCGGAGAACGACATCCCCACCCAGGTCAACCAGATCGAGAACCAGATCACCAAGGGCGCCAAGCTCCTGATCATCGCCTCGATCGACGGCACCGCCCTGACCACGCAGCTCCAGCAGGCCGCCGACAACAAGATCCCGGTCATCTCCTACGACCGCCTGATCCGCAACAGCCCGAACGTCGACTACTACACGACCTTCGACAACTTCAAGGTCGGCGTCCAGCAGGCCACCTCCCTGCTCGTCGGCCTCAAGGTGCTCAACGCCGACGGCTCCGAGGGCAGCGCCAAGGGCCCGTTCAACGTCGAGCTGTTCGCCGGCTCCCCCGACGACAACAACGCCACGTTCTTCTTCAACGGCGCCATGTCCGTGCTGAAGCCGTACATCGACAAGGGCACGATCAAGGTCAAGAGCGGTCAGACCGACTTCAAGACCGTCGCCATCCTGCGCTGGGACCCGGCCACCGCGCAGAAGCGCATGGAGGACATCCTCACCAAGACCTACTCCGGTGACAGCAAGGTCGACGGCGTGCTCTCCCCCTACGACGGCCTGTCCATCGGCATCCTGTCGGCGCTCAAGAGCAACGGCTACGGCACCGCCGGCCAGCCCTACCCGATCGTGACCGGCCAGGACGCCGAGCTGGCCTCCGTCAAGTCGATCATCGCGGGCGAGCAGTACTCCACCATCTTCAAGGACACCCGCGAGCTGGCCAAGATCACGGTCACCATGGCCGACACCGTCCTCAAGGGCGGCAAGCCCGCGGTCAACAACACCAAGGACTACGACAACGGCAACAAGGTCGTCCCGGCCCAGCTCCTCGACCCGATGATCGTCGACAAGAGCAACTACCAGAAGGCCCTGGTGGACACGAACTACTACACCGCCGCCCAGCTCGGCTGACCTCCACCGGTAAGGACCTTCGATGACCGATGACATCCTGCACATGCGGGGCATCACCAAGACGTTTCCCGGAGTGCGCGCGCTCCACGAGGTGAGCCTCTCCGTCCGCCGGGGCGAGATCCACGCCATCTGCGGCGAGAACGGCGCCGGCAAGTCGACGCTGATGAAGGTGCTGTCCGGGGTCTACCCGTTCGGCAGCTACGAGGGGCGGATCGAGTTCGACGGCGAGCTGTGCCGGTTCGGCGGCATCAAGGACAGCGAGGACGCCGGCATCGTCATCATCCACCAGGAGCTGGCGCTGTGCCCGCAGCTGTCCATCGCCGAGAACATCTTCCTCGGCAACGAGCGGGCCAGCCGCGGGCTCGTCGACTGGAACCGCACCAACCACCAGGCCGGCGAGCTGCTGCGGCGCGTCGGCCTGGAGGAGAACCCGGTCACGCAGGTGGCCGACATCGGCGTGGGCAAGCAGCAGCTCGTGGAGATCGCCAAGGCGCTGTCGAAGAAGGTGAAGCTGCTCATCCTGGACGAGCCCACCGCGGCGCTCAACGACCAGGACTCGGCGCACCTCCTCGACCTGCTGCGCGGCCTGCGCGACGAGGGCATCACCTGCGTGATCATCTCGCACAAGCTGAACGAGATCATCGACATCGCCGACTCGATCACGATCATCCGTGACGGGCAGACGATCGAGACCCTGGAGATGGCGAGCGGCCAGGTGACCGAGGACCGGATCATCTCCGGCATGGTCGGCCGCGACCTGGACAACCGCTTCCCGCCGCACGAGTCGCACATCGGCGAGGAGGTCCTGCGGGTCGAGGACTGGACGGTGCACAGCCCGTCGCAGCCCGACCGGCAGGTCGTCTCCAAGGCCAGCCTCACGCTTCGCCGGGGCGAGATCGTCGGCCTGGCCGGGCTCATGGGCGCCGGCCGTACCGAGCTGGCGATGAGCCTGTTCGGCCGCACCTACGGCGTCGGCATCTCCGGCCGCGTCTTCAAGGAAGGCCGCGAGGTGCACATCCGCAACGTGCAGGACGCGGTGCGGCTCGGCATCGCGTACGCCACCGAGGACCGCAAGCGGTACGGCCTCAACCTCATCGAGGACATCAAGCGGAACATCTCCTCGGCGAGTCTCGGCACCCGGCTCAGCAAGCGCGGCTGGGTCAACGAGAACGAGGAGTACAAGGTCGCCGAGGAGTTCCGCCGCAGCATGAACATCAAGGCGCCCAGCGTGCAGAGCATCGTGGGCAAGCTGAGCGGCGGCAACCAGCAGAAGGTCGTGCTGTCGAAGTGGATCTACACGGATCCCGACGTGCTCATCCTCGACGAGCCCACCCGCGGCATCGACGTCGGCGCCAAGTACGAGATCTACACGATCATCAACCAGCTCGCCGACGAGGGGAAGGCGGTCCTCGTCATCTCCTCGGAGCTGCCGGAGCTGCTCGGCCTGTGCGACCGCATCTACACGCTGTCGCAGGGCCGGGTCACCGGTGAGCTGCCCCGCGAGGAGGCGACGCAGGAACGCCTGATGCATCACATGACCATGGGACAGGAGTAAGTCCGGATGAGCAGCAGTACGATCCCCGCCGACCTCCAGGCGGGTTCGGGACGGGACGACAAGGGCGAGCAGAGCCCGCCCGGGCGGCTGAAGCTCGGCGGCCTGTCCATCAACATCCGCCAGAGCGGCATCTACATCGCGTTCGCGCTGATCGTGGTGCTGTTCTCGGTGCTGACCGACGGCGCCCTGCTCCAGCCGCAGAACATCTCCAACATCGTCGTCCAGAACTCCTACATCCTGATCCTGGCCATCGGCATGATCCTGATCATCATCGCCGGGCACATCGACCTGTCGGTCGGCTCGGTGGTGGCGGTCACGGGCGCCGTGTCGGCCGTGCTGATGGTGAACTACGGGGTTCCCTGGCCGATCGCGCTGGTGCTCACCCTGGTGGTGGGCGGCCTGATCGGGGCCTGGCAGGGCTACTGGATCGCCTACTTCGGCATCCCGTCGTTCATCGTGACGCTCGCCGGCATGCTGCTGTTCCGGGCGCTCACGCTGACCGTGCTCGGCAACCAGGGCATCGGCCCGTTCCCCGACGCAGTGCGGACCCTGTCGAACGGCTTCACCGACAGCTACCTGGGCAACGTCGGGCTCGGCCCGCTCGGCGGCGCCGACCTGTTCAGCCTGCTGATCGGCGTGCTGGCCATCGTCGGCATGGCCAGCGCCCAGTGGCGCACGCGCACCGCCCGCGCCGGCTACGGCCAGAGCGTCGATCCGCTGCCGGTCTTCGCCCTGAAGATCGTCGCCGCGGCCGTCCTCATCATGGCCGTGGTGGTGCAGCTCGCGCGCTTCCGCAACCTGCCGTGGGTGCTGGTGCTGCTGGCCCTGCTGGTGCTCGGCTACTCGCTGCTGGCCAACCGGTCGGTGTTCGGCCGCCGGATCTACGCGGTGGGCGGCAACCTCCAGGCGGCGGTCCTGTCGGGCATCAAGGTCAAGTCCGTGGTGTTCTGGATCTTCGTCAACATGGGCGTGCTGGCGTCCGTGGCCGGCATCATCTTCGCCGGCCGGCTCAACCAGGCGGGTCCGACGGCCGGCAACTCGTTCGAGCTGGACGCGATCGCCGCGGCCTTCATCGGCGGCGCGGCCGTCCAGGGCGGCGTCGGCAAGGTCGTCGGCGCCATCACCGGCGGCCTGATCATGGGTGTGATCAACAACGGCATGTCGCTCATCGGCTCGCCGAGCGAGCGCGTCATGCTGGTCAAGGGCATCGTCCTGCTCGCGGCGGTCGCCTTCGACGTGTGGACGAAGCGGCGGGCGGGCGCGGCCGCGCGCTGACCTGTCGCACCGGGTGAGGGGCGGGCCGGATGGCCCGCCCTTTCCCATGCCCGCCGTCACTTGCCCGCCGTCACTTGCCCGCCGTCACTTGACCGCCGTCACTTGCCCGCCGTCACTTGACCGCGCCGCCGGTGATGCCGGAGATGATGCGCCGCTGGGCCACCGCGAACACCACCAGCAGGGGCAGGCTCATGAGGATGATGTACGCGAAGATCAGGTGCCAGTTGTTGAGGTAGAGGCCGGCGTTGGCCACCTGGAACAGGTTCAGCGGCAGCGTGTCGAGCCGGCCCCCGACGACGAAGAAGGCGTAGAAGACGTCGTTCCAGACGTACAGGCAGATGAGGATGGTGGCGGTCGCGAGCACGGGCCGCAGCATCGGCAGGATGACGGAGAAGAACACGCGCGCCGGGCCGGCCCCGTCCATGCGGGCCGCCTCCTCGATCGACAGCGGCACCGTGCGCACGAACCCGGTGACGAAGAAGATCACCGTGGACAGGTAGATGCCGACGTAGACGCCGACCATGCCGACGGCGCTGCCGGCCAGGCCGAGCTGCCGCAGCAGCAGCACGATCGTCACCACGGCCGGGGGCAGCACGATGCCGCTGATCGCGAACGCGTAGAGGACGGCGTTGAGGCGGGTGGCCCGCCGGGCCAGCACCCACGACGCCATGGAGCCGAACGTCAGCACCAGCGCGACCGACGGCGCGACGACCAGCACGCTGCCGAGGAACGCCTTCGGCACGTCGCCCTGCTGCCACACCTGCGCCAGGTTCTCCCAGAGCAGCCACCGGGACGGCAGCGACAGGTCCGGCGACAGGGCCTCGCCCTGGGACTTGGCCGCCGTCACGACGACCAGCCACAGCGGCAGGCCCATGACGAGCACGACGAGGGCGACGACGGCCGGCGGCCGCAGCCGCGCCGCGACGCCCCGGGCGGGGGATGTCACAGGATCTCCTCCCTCTTGCGCAGGACGCGGATGACCGGGAAGGCCAGCAGCGCGACCATGAGGAACAGCACCAGGCTCATCGTGGTGGCCTGCGCGAACAGGCCCTGGCCGAAGGTGCGGTAGATGAAGATGTTCAGGATCTCGGTGCTGCGGGCGGGGCCGCCGCCGGTCGTGGCCTGGACGATGTCGAAGCCGTTCATGGAGCCCAGCAGCGCGGTGGCCACGTTGAAGGTGACCGCCGGCGCCAGCAGCGGGAAGCGGATCGACCAGAACGCCTGCCGGCCGGTGGCGCCGTCGATGCGGGCCGCCTCCGTGACGTCCTCGGGGATCGTCTTCAGCCCGGCCAGGTAGATCAGCATGGACAGGCCCATCCACTTCCAGGCGTGGATGACCGCGACGACGACCAGGGTCCAGGTGGTGTCGCCCAGCCACGGGATGGTCACCGGCGTGCCGAGCAGGCCGCCGAGCAGGTCGTTCAGGCTGCCGTCGGGCTTGAGCAGCGCCTGGAAGACGTAGCCGACCGCCAGCGCCGACATGAGCACCGGGATGAGGAACACCAGGCGCGCGGCCCGGTTGAGCCAGGTGTCGCGCTCCAGGAGGACGGCCAGGCCGAAGCCGAACAGGTTCTGGAACACCGCGACCAGGACGGCGTAGACCAGCGTGACGCGCAGCGCGCCGTACATGGTGCCGTCCGACAGCAGGTCGGCGAAGTTGTCCCAGCCGACCGGGCGGATGTCGCTCTTGAAGCTGGACCAGTCGGTGAAGGCGTAGACGAAGTTGAACAGGGTGGGCAGGAAGAAGAAGACGAACAGGATCGCGAAGGCGGGCGCCAGGAACCACATGGGGTGGGTACGGCGTCCCGCTCCGGCGGGGGTGGCCCGCCGGCTCGGGCGCGCCTGGCGGGCGGGCACGGGCCGGGCGGCGGTGTCGGGTGCGCGCGTCTCGGTCGGCACAGGTCGCTCCTCGCCTGGGGGATGGGGGGGTCAGAAGCCGGAGGCGCCGGCCGCCTTGGCGAGCTGGGCGAACTGCTTCTGCGTGGCCGCCGCCACCTGCTCGGGCGTGAGGCTGCCGGTGATCATGTCGGCCAGGTTGAGGTACAGGTCGGGGTTGGCCACGGCGAGCGCCTGCATCGAGCCGACCGCGCCGCCCAGCGACTTGTGCACGTCGAGCAGCGCCTGCGGCACGCCGGCCGGGGTGGGCACGTCGGTCTTCAGCGACACGGTCTTGCGCGCGGTGACGAACTCCTGGTAGCCGGGGCCCATCCAGTACGCGAGGAGCTGGCGGGCGGCGGCCTCGCGCTTGGCGTCGCCGGTCCTGAACGCGACCAGGGCGTTGGACTGGTCGGGGATGAAGGTGCCGACGTTGCCGGACGGGGAGATCGGGAAGAAGCCGATCTTCTTGTCCAGCGTCGCCGTGTCGGCCTTGGCCTGGAGCTGGCCGAAGAACGAGTTGACCTGGACGGCCATGGCCGCCTTGCCGGACAGCAGCGCCGCGCCCTGGTCCTCGAAGGTGGCGGTCTTGATGTCGGGGTTGAACAGTCCCTCGCCGATCAACGCCTTGTACTTCTTGATCGCGTCCAGGATGGTCTTGTCCTCGAACGTCTCCTTGCCGGTGTTGACCCGGTCCCAGAGGCCGTCGCGGGCGGCGTCGGCGAGCTGGACCTGCACCCACCACTGGGTCGCCCACTTGTCGCCGGCCATCTCGAAGAAGGGGGTGACGCCCTTGTCCTTGAGCGTGCGCGCGACCTGGAGCATCTCGTCGAAGCTCTTCGGCGTCTCCTTGACGCCGGCCGCGGCGAAGACCTCCTTGTTGTAGTAGACGCCCTCGACGGCCGGGCTGGTGACGAGCGCGGCGTAGCGGGTCTTGTCCAGCAGTCCCGTGATGTCTCGCAGTTCGGGCGACAGCGACGGCAGCCAGGGGGCGTCATCGAGGGGCTGGAGGTTGGCGCGGGCGTTCAGGGCGGTCAGCATGGACGCGGTGGGTTGCCAGAAGGCCAGGTCGGGCTTGTCGCCGGTGGCCACCTTGGTCTGCACGCCCTGCTCGTACGGGTCGGGGATGGTGACGACGTCGACCTTGGCGCCGGTGGCCTTGGAGAAGGCGGCCGTCACCTGCTCGGGGACGGTGGTGCTGTTCTGCGCGGCCCAGATGGTGAGGGTGACCCCGTCGAGCCGGCCCGTCGGGGAGGGCCAGGCCGCAGCGGTCGCGCCCGCCGCGGGCGCGGGCCCGGAGGCGGGATCGCTGCACGCGGTGAGGGCGAGCAGTGCGGTGGCCGCGACGGTGGCGGCGGTGGTGACGCGCGGTGCCAGTTTCACGGTGTGGTTCCTTTGTCCGTGTCCGCCACTATCGTGCCGGACAATCCCATTGGGGGGCAGATGGGGTCTTACTGAGAAGAGGGCTCGCGGAGTTCCAGGACGCGGGCGGTCGGGGCGGCGACCGCGCAGGTCAGGGTCAGCTCGCCGGTCGCGGGGTTCCAGGAGTGCTCCCAGCCCGTCGCCTGGCGGGGGTAGGCGATCCGCACCTCGACCCGCCGGCCGGCGAGGTGCGGGAACGACAGGACGGCGCCCTCGTCCGCGCCCGGCCTCCGCCAGACGCCGACGTGCGTGACGTCGCCGGCGCGCAGGCCCAGCGCCAGCCACGGATCCTCCCAGCCGGGCAGCCCGAGCGGCCAGCAGGGCGCCGACGCGACCAGGTCGGCCCGTAGCGCCTGGTGCAGCCGCACCCCCTCGCTCACGAGCGCGAGCCGCTCCGGGCCCATCGCGTCCAGGTGGCCCGACAGGTAGAGCCGGCCGAGGATGCCGGTGCACATCGTGAACGCGACCTCCTCGTCCGTCATGTCCGGCTGCGGGTACGCCCAGTTGGCCGCCTGCTCGGGTGTCATCGCCAGCGGCGCGGCCACGGCGATCGGCGGGTAGCGCAGGAAGTCCTCCTGGTCGCTGGTGGACTGGAGGTTCAGCCGCGACAGCATCGCGAAGTCCATCCGCATCGCGCCCGACGCGCAGTTCTCCAGCACCAGCCCCGGATGCCGGTCCAGGACGCCGTCGATCCAGGCCAGGTGGGCGCGGTTGTGGGCGAGCAGGCCCGCGCCGGCGCTGGTGGCGTCCACGTCGGTGCCCGCGCCCGGGTTGATGTTGTAGTCGAGCTTCAAGTAGCCGACGCCCAGCTCCCCCACCAGCCGGTCCACCACGCCGTCGAGGTGCTCGACGGCGGCGGGGTGGCGCAGGTCCAGGTGGTAGCGGCCGTGCTCGGCCAACCGCTCGCCGCCGCGCTGCAGGAACGCCTCCTTGGGCAGCTCGTCGGCCATCGGGCTGCGCACGCCGATCACCTCCGGCTCCAGCCACAGGCCGGGCGTCATGCCGTGGGCCCGGATGTGCCCGAGCACCTCCTCGACGCCGCCCGGGAACCGGGTCCGGGACGGCCGCCAGGCGCCGACGCTGTCCCACCAGCCGCCGTCCTCGTCGTACCAGCCGGCGTCCACGCAGAAGACCTCGGCGCCGGCGGAGGCGGCGGCCTCGACCAGCGGGAGCAGCCTGGCGGTGGTGGGGTCGCCCATGAGGGTGTTCATGTAGTCGTTGAAGACGACGGGCAACGTGTCGCGGTCGGGGTGCGGGCGGCGCAGCGCGCGGCGGTGCGCGGTCAGCGCGGCGACCGCCTCCTCCAGCGGGTCCCGCTCCTCCAGGCCGGCGCCGTTCCCCGCCGCGACGGCCACCGAGACGGGGACCGTGGTGAACGACTCGCCGGGGGCCAGGGTCTGGCTCCACTGGTGGTCGAGGTCGGTGGGTCCGCTCACGGCGACGTACACGCCGTCCTGCCGCGCGCCCGTCTCCCAGCGCCACGCGCCGTTGTGCTCGATCTGCCACACCCACGTCTGGCCGGTGCCCCGGTCCACCAGGCCGCCCATCGGCACGTGCCGGCCGCTCGACCAGGTGCCCGAGCTGGTCAGCGCGAACGCGCCCCGGCCGTGCTGACCGTGGCCCTCCAGTCCCAGGGCCGGGACCAGCTCGCCGAGGGGGCGCCGGGTCCAGCGGCTCTCCCCCAGCCACTCGCTGTCGGCGTACAGGACGTCGAGGTCGCCGGCGTGGCGGCCCAGGAAGCCCGCCGCGAACGTGGTGACGGCCAGCAGCAGCACCGGGGCCGTCCCCTGGTTGGTCACCCGGACCTGGGCCTGGCAGGCTGACACGCCCTCGTACGAGCGGAGCGTCAGCTCGGCGGCCAGGCCGGAGGCGTCGTCGCGCATCGCGAGCCGCAGCACGTGCCAGCCGCCCTCGCGGGACTGCTCGGCCCCCGCATACCTCAGGCGGCAGCCCACGGCGGTCTCCGACAACCGCTGCGACGCCCGCGCCCGGCCTGCCCCCGGGAGCAGCACCTCCACCAGCGGCTGCGCCGGAGCCCCCGCGGGCCCGGCCGCCCCGCCCGGCGCCAGCCGCCGCAACGCCACCGCCCGGTCGGGGTGGATCTCCACCACCGCCGTCAGGGCGTCATGGCCCCAGCGCAAGGTCTGGATCACGTCAGCGGGCATCACACATCTCCTCGGATACGGTCCATGTGACCGGTCACATCACTCCGTGGCGTAAGTGTGAGCGGTAACACGAACAAAGAGGAACCCTTCTTTGCCGGATTGTTACCACCGCGTTTCCGAGGCCCGCAGCGGCTCCGGACGCGGAGGCGGCGGAGCGGCGGAGGAGGCGGAAGGGGGGAGGCGGCGGCGGGGGAGGCGCAGGGGGCCCGTGGTCGCGGGTCAGGGGCTACCGGTGGCGCCGGTCAGCGGAGCGGGCGTGGCGGGGCCGTGGACTCGCGGATGATCAGGCGGGGCGGGGTCAGTGTGAGGGTCGGCTGGGGTTGGGCCAGGAGTTCGGCCACCGCGGCGCGGAAGCACGCCTTGCCCAGCCCCGCGAAGTCCATCCGCACCGTCGTCAGCGCCGGCGTCCAGTAGGCCGAGCCGGGGATGTCGTCGAAGCCGACGATGCTCACGTCCCCGGGCACGTCCCTGCCCGCGTCGTACAGGGCCCGGCGTACGCCCTGGGCGATGTCGTCGTTGCCGCACAGCACGGCCGTCACCTCCGGGTCCGCCGCCAGGCGCCGTCCGGCCTGGTAGGCGCCGGCGACGTCCCAGCCGCAGTCGATCACGGCCGGCACCGGCGCGCCCGCCTGCCGCAGCGCGTCGTGCCAGCCGGTGTGCCGCCCGCCGGAGCGGCCCTCCGAGGGGATCGCGACGTGGTGGACGGTACGGTGCCCGAGCCCGAGCAGGTGGCCGGTGGCCTCGGCGGCGGCGCCGCGATCGTCCAGGGCGATGGCGACCCGGCCCGTGTCGGGGGCGGCCGGCTCGGTGGCGGCGACCGCGGGGATGTGCCGGGGCAGCGCCTCCAGCACCGCCGCGCCGGACGGGTCGAACGCGATGACCACCACGGCCCCCGCGCTGGGGTCGCTGACGTAGTCGACGGTCTGCTTGACGTCGCCGGGCGCCTCCGACTCGACCACCCGCACCCCCACGGCCATGCCCTCCACCCGGGCCGCCTCCTCGATGCCCTGCAGCGTCGAGGCGTAGCCGTACAGCATGGTGTCGGACATGACGACGGTCACGCCGTGGGCGCGGCCGAGGCCGAGGGCGCGCGCGGCGCGGTTGGGGCGGAACCCGAGCCGGTCGATGGCCGCGAGCACGGTGGCGCGGGTGTCCGCGCTCACCCGGGGCGAGTCGTTGAGGACCCGGGAGACGGTCTGGTGGGACACGCCCGCGGCGGCGGCGACGTCGCGGATGCTGGGGACGGCGCCGCCACGGGAGGCCGCGCGTGCCTCGCGCCGGGGGCTGCTGGTCACGATCACATCGTAGGCCGCCGGGCACCGCGCCGCCGACCATCCCCGCCAGTCACTTTCACCCCTTGCGTCCAGCGAATATCTGAAAGTTCATGACACAGGTGTCAGATGCCGACAGAATGCGGAGTCCATCCAGCCTTACCGCAAAACTGGAGGGAAACCCCATATGCGTAGACCCCTAGGGGTACTCGCCGGCCTCGTCAGCGTCGCGGCCCTGTCCGCGCCCGTGGCCACCGCTCACGCCGAGTCGGCGACCCTGGCCGCCTGCCGGCTGACCGTGAACCAGCCCGCCCTCACCGCCGCCGGCCGGATCCAGGCCTCCGCCGCCCGGCTGGAGTGCACCCGTCCCGGGCTGGTCCGCGTCCGCATCCTGCGCGCCGTGCCGGGAGACGACCGGGTCGTCAAGAGCGCCGCCGCGCGGGGCCGGGTCAGCCGCGTCACCGTCGCGATGCCGTGCGTGCCCGGCACCTACTACGCCACGGCCACCGACTATCGCGGCCACGCCGGCAAGTCCCAGGCGGTCAAGCTCACCTGCTCCCCCGGCGCGACCCCGACGCCCACCGCCACCTCCTCGACCAAGCCGACCCCGACGCCGACCTCGACCTCGACCTCGGTGCCGACGACGAGCACCACGCCGTCCCCGAGGCCCACGAGGACCGCCACCCCGACCCCGACCGCCACCAGGACCCCGACCCCCACCTCCACCGCGACGTCCGGCACGGTCGGCACCGCGGACGAGAACGAGGTCGTCCGGCTGACCAACGCCGAGCGGGCCAAGGGCGGCTGCCAGCCACTCAAGCACGACCCGCAGCTGCGCAAGGCCGCGTTCGGCCACTCGGCCGACATGGCGGAGCAGGACTACTTCAGCCACACCTCCAAGGACGGCCGCAGCTTCATGGACCGCATCCGCGGCGCCGGCTTCACCGGTGGCACGGGCTGGGCGGAGAACATCGCCATGGGCCAGCCGACCCCGGCCTCGGTGGTCCAGGCGTGGATGAACAGCTCCGGCCACAAGGCCAACATCATGAACTGCAAGTACACGCTCATCGGTGTCGGCGCCGCCAAGAACTCCAAGGGCCAGATCTACTGGACCCAGGACTTCGCCGCCCGCTGACCGCCGTGCCCTCCTCTGAGGGACGGTCCTTCCCCGCGCCCGGGCCTGGGCGCGTGAACGCCCCGCGACGGACTCCCGTCGCGGGGCGTTCCCCTGTCACCGTGGCTCCGCCTGGCGTTTGCCCTGGATCGCCGAGGGCAGCATCACCTGCGGAAACGTGAGGGACGGGGGTCTCATGGCGGCAGCTTTCGACGCCTCCGCCTACGGGCGGAGCATCGCCGACATCTACGACGCCACCGCCCGGGACCTGCCGACCGAGGCCGCCGTCGAGCGGCTGTGCCGGCTGGCCGGTGGCGGGCCGGTGCTGGAGTTCGGGATCGGCACGGGCCGCATCGCGCTGCCCCTGGCGGCCCGCGGGCTGACAGTGGCCGGGATCGACGGGTCGCCGGAGATGGTCGCGGAGCTGAGACGCAAGCCCGGGGGCGACCGCATCCCCGTGGCCGTCGGCGACTTCTCCGCCACGCAGGTCGAGGGCCGGTTCAGCCTGGTCGCCCTCACCACGAACACGATCTTCGCGCTGCCGTCCCAGGACGCGCAGGTGGACTGCTTCCGCAACGCGGCGGGGCATCTGGAGCCGGGCGGCAGGTTCGTCGTGGAGGCGTGGGTGCCGGACCTGACCGGCTTCGCCGACGGGTCGGCGCTGCGGCTGCTGTCCCTGTCGGAGGAGGCCGTCACGGCCGAGGCGGCCCGCCTGTCGCCCGCCACGCAGATGATGCACACGACCCGCGTCCGCATGACGGCCGAGGGGCTGCGGCTGCTGCCGGCCAACCATCGCTACGCCTGGCCCGCCGAGCTGGACCTGATGGGCCGCCTGGCCGGCATGACGCTGGAGTCGCGCTGGGCGGACTGGGAGGGCACGCCGTTCGGCGACGGCAGCCGGGCGCACGTGTCGGTCTACCGGCTGACCGGGGAGTCGTGATGCGCCTGCCCCGCCCCCGCGGACCTCTGACCGCGGCCCTGTTCGCCCGCCTCGCCGCCCGGCCGGCGGACCAGGACCGCCTCGCCGCCCGGCCGGCGGACCAGGACCGCTTCCGGTGCGCGCTGCCGGGGGACCACGATCGCTTTCCCGCCGTCCCGCACCGGCCGGCGGGCGCCGACCTGGCCGACGGCGACCTCCAGCTCGCCCTGTTCGCCTGCTACGAGCTGCACTACCAGGGCTTCGACGGCGTCGATCCGCGCTGGGAGTGGGAGCCGTCCCTGCTCGCCTTCCGGGCCGCCCTCGAACGGCGCTTCGAGCAGGCGCTTGCCGGTGCGGTGCCCCGCCCCGCGGCCGTGCCGCCCGGCGAGGTACGGGCGGCGCTGACCGAGCTGACCGCGCCCGGCTCGGGGCCGTCGCTGTCGGCGCACCTGCGGCGCCACGCCGGGCTGGCGCAGTTCAGGGAGTTCGTGGCGCACCGGTCCATCTACCACCTCAAGGAGGCCGACCCGCACACGTGGGTGATCCCGCGGCTGCGCGGCGGTCCCAAGGCGGCGCTGGTGGAGATCCAGGCCGACGAGTACGGCGGCGGCCGGAAGGAGCGCATGCACGCGGAGCTCTTCCGGGCCACCATGCGCGGTCTCGGCCTGGACGACTCCTACGGCGCCTTCCTCGGCCGGGTGCCGGGCGTCACGCTGGCGGTGTCCAACGCGATGTCGCTGTTCGGCCTGCACCGCAGGCTGCGGGGCGCGGCAGCCGGTCACCTGGCGGCGCTGGAGATGACGTCCTCGCTGCCCAACCGGCACTACGCAGACGGTCTGCGGCGGCTCGGCGGGGACGCCACGGCCGCCCGGTTCTACGACGAGCACGTGCAGGCGGACGCCGTTCACGAGCAGATCGCCGCGCACGACCTGTGCGCGGGACTGGCGGCGCAGGACCCGGCGCTGTCCGGGGACATCCTGTTCGGCGCGGCCTGCGCGCTGGAGCTGGAGCGGCTGTGGGCGGAGCACGTCATGGCGTGCTGGCGGGACGGGGCGTCGTCCCTGGACCCGCCCGTACCCCACGAACAGAGCACGGACAGCGCGGGGAGCGCGGTGGCGAGCACCGCATGACGCGCCCGACCGGCACGATCGGCCCGGCGTCGCGGCCGGCGCTCGACTACGTGCTCCCCCTGCGATGGGACGACGACTCCGGCCTGGACGAGCTGACCGGCTACCTGCGTGAGCTGTCGCGGCACGCGCGGGTGATCGTGGTGGACGGCAGCCGGGACGAGCTGTTCGGGCGGCACGCGGAGCGCTGGCGCGGGCTGGTGACGCACGTGCGCCCCGATCCCGGCCTGCGGTTCGCCAACGGCAAGGTGAACGGCGTGACGACGGGCCTGCGGCTGGCCCGCGCCCCGCACGTGGTGATCGCCGACGACGACGTCCGCTACGACGCCTCGGCGCTGGCCGGGATGGACGCCCTGCTCGCCGGGGCCGACCTGGTCAGGCCGCAGAATCACTTCGACCCGCTCCCCTGGCACGCCCGCTGGGACACCGCCCGGACGCTGCTGAACCGGGCCGTCGGCGCGGACTACCCGGGCACGTTCGGGCTGCGGCGGTCCTTCTTCTGGGAGATGGGCGGCTACGACGGCGATGTGCTGTTCGAGAACCTGGAGCTGATCCGCACCGTCCGCGCCCACGGCGGGGTGGAGTACCACGCCCCCGGCCTGTACGTGCGCCGCCTGCCGCCGGACGCCTCGCGGTTCTGGTCCCAGCGGGTCCGGCAGGCGTACGACGACCTGGCGCAGCCCGCGCGGCTGGCGGTGTTCCTGTCGGTGCTGCCGGCGGTGGCCGCCGGGCTGGCCCGGCGGCGGTTCGGCACGCTGGCCGTGGCGGCCGGGCTGGTGGTGGGCCTGGCGGAGGTGGGCCGGCACAGGGCCGGTGGCCGCCGGGTGTTCCCGTGGAGCGCGTCCCTGTTCGCCCCGGTGTGGGTGTTGGAGCGGGCCACGTGTGCCTGGCTCGCGGTGGCGTCCGCGCTGGGCGGTGGAGTGCCGTACGCGGGACACCGGCTGAGGTGCGCGGCGCACAGCGTGCGATGGCTGCGGTCGCGGCCGGACCGCCGGCCGGAGGGCCTCTCCCCCGGCCGGGGTGACTACGCGGACGTCACCTGGTGAGCACGCGGCGGCGCGCCAGCAGGAAGCCGAGCGCGATCATGCCGACGCCGAGGATGAAGTGCAGCCAGTCGTCGGCCGTGTTCAGCGGGACGAAGTTGGCGGCGCTGTCCTTGGCGATGAGCAGCCCGTAGATCCACAGCAGCAGGTAGATGACGCCGCCGCCGATCAGGTAGCCCCGCGCGCCGTTCCAGGTGCGGGAGAGCAGGATGCCGGCGACGCCGAAGAGCAGGTGGACGATGTTGTGCAGGATCGACACCTGGAACACACCCAGCAGCATCGCGCCTGAGTGGTGGCTGGCGAATGTCATCTCGCTGTAGTTCGTGGTGATGCCCGGGATGAAGCCGAGCACGCCGACCAGCAGGAACACCGCACCCACGATGAGGGCGGCGCGCTGGATCGGTGTGCGGTCCGCTTTGGTACTCGGGGTGTTCATGAAGAGCCTCCCGGAGTGGGCGTGGCACTGTCACCGTCCGGCTACCCTCCAGCGTCGCGCTCAGTCACCACGGCCCGGACAACCGGGATGGGCACGTCATGTGAGCGCCCCGAGCCGCCGGTCGAGGGGCGCGCGTGACCGACTGCCGACGCGGCCGTGGGGTTGCCTACGGGGGTCCCGGGTAGGCCGGGGCGTACTCATGCGTCGACAGCGAGGGAGCTCGACCACATGACCTTCGACCCGCTGCGGGAGCGCGGCATCCCACTGGACAAGCAGGTCCGCAACTGGCGTGAGCTGAACGTCACCCCGATCGACCCCGACCACTCCGATCCCTACACCCGGTGCCGCATCATCACGATGAACGGCATCGAGGTCGAGGCGATCATGTTCAGTCACCAGCTCGCCCGGCACTGCCCGGACCTGGAGCTCAAGCAGCAGCTCGCCCGGGTCCGCTACATCGAGGCCCAGCAGCAGAAGGCGGTGAACTGGCTGCTGCCCGGTCTCGCCTCGGTGCTGGAGACCACGATCGCGTACGAGCAGGTGGCGGTGGACCTGACCGCCTGGGTGGCCCGGATGGAGCCGGACCCGTACCTGCAGCAGGCCTACCAGTTCGGCGTGCTGGAGGACTTCGACCACCTCTACCGGTACGCGAACCTGTACGAGATGATCGAGCACCGCAGGGCGGAGAAGATCGTCGACCAGCTCACCGAGGTGATGCCGGGCCGCCCCACGTACCTGCACCACCGGGACCCGGTCGACAACGTGCGCGAGCCGTACGACAGAAGCTCCACGGCGCCGCTCTCGAAGCTGCACGCGCTGACCATCATGTCGGCCGAGCAGCAGACCATGAACTTCTACATGAACGTCGGCCCCACCTACATGGAGCCGATCGCCCGCCGGCTCTACCAGGAGATCGGGCTGATCGAGGAGGAGCACGTCACCCACTACGAGTCGCTGGTCGACCCGGGCGAGAGCTGGTGGGAGATGCTGCTCAACCACGAGTACAACGAGTGCTACCTGTACCACTCGTTCATGGAGACCGAGTCGGACCCGAAGGTGAAGGCCATCTGGGAGCTCCACCTCAACATGGAGCTGGAGCACCTGCGCCTGGCCGCGGAGCTGTTCAAGCGGCACGACGGCCGGGATCCCGAGGAGGTCGTGGCGCCGGCCCTGCCCGCGCCGGTCACGTTCGAGCCGAACAAGTCGTACCTGCGTGAGCTGATCGCCACGCAGATCGACTACACCACGCTCGGCACCGGGTACGTCCAGGACGCCCACGAGCGGTTCGAGAAGATGCAGGAGGCCGTGATGGGTGGCGAGAAGCCGCCGTCGGAGGAGGTCATCCAGGAGAACACCGACAAGTCGGGCCGCGAGTACCGGCTGGAGACCGAGGGCCCGCACCCGGTGGGCAGCCTGCGCGCCGACCGCTGAGCCACCCGGCCCGACCGTTCCTGTCTGGGGCCCATCCCGGCTGGAACGGGCGCCGGGAAGGGCGTCGTCAGTGGCGGGCGGGCTCCGCGGAGTCCGGCGAGGAGGTCACGCGGCCCACGGCGGCGTCGATGCGGACGGCCGGGACGCCCTCCAGCAGCGGGATCGGCGGTTCGTACTCGTCGTCGTCCGGGATCCGCCACTCGTGGACCGGCGCGAGGCCCGGACCGATGAGCTCGAACCCCTCGGCCAGCCGCAGCACCTCCTCCCGCGTGCGGAACACCGACTGCGCCGGGGTGCCGGCCGTCGCGGTGCTGAGCTGGGCGACGGCCTCCGGGGCGCTGTCGGCCATGGCGTGGGTGAGGACCAGGTGGCTGCCCGGCGCCATCCACGTGCGGAAGTCGGCGATGATCCCGGCGGGGTCCTCGCTGTCGAGGATGAAGTGCAGGATGCCGACCATGAGCACGCCGACCGGCTGCGAGAAGTCGATCAGGCGGGTGACGCGCGGGTCGCCGAGGATGGCGCCGGGCTCGCGCAGGTCGGCCTGGACGGCCTCCACGCCGGGCGAGCTGGCCAGCAGCACCTCGCTGTGGAGCCGTACGACGGGGTCGTAGTCGACGTAGACGACCCGGCAGTCGGGCACGATCTCGCGGGCGACCTCGTGGACGCTGGGCGAGGTGGGGATGCCGGTGCCGAGGTCGAGGAACTGCCGCACGCCCCGCCGGGCCAGATGGCGTACGGCGCGGACGAGGAAGAGCCGGTTGGCCCGGGCGACCTGGCGCGTCTCGGGGGCGACGGCCAGCAGCTTGTCGGCGAAGGCGCGGTCCACCGCGAGGTGGTCCTTGCCGCCGAGCAGGTAGTCGTAGACGCGGGCGACACTCGGGACGCGGGGGTCGACACCGGGCGGCACACGCTCCAGCTCGCTCACGGGGGCGCCTCCTTCGATCCGAATGCCGTACGGGTCGCGTCCGGACGCCATCCTACTGCGGCCCGCCGACAGGAAGATCGTCTCTCTGGATCCCCGCCGTAATCGGCGCAAAGAGCACACAACGCGACGGATTCTCCCCATACATGCCAGAACCCGACGAAATCAGCAGCCAGTTCCTCTGCGCGAAGCGGGCGGGCGGTCAGGCGCGGATGCGGACGACGGCGAGGGGGCAGGGCGCGTGGTGCAGCATGCCCTGGCTCACCGAGCCGAGCACCATGCCCGTGAACGTGCCGTACCCGTGGGAGCCCACGACCAGCAGATCGGCCCCGGCGGCGGCCTGCCGGAGCACGGCGACCGGATGTCCGTGGACGACCTCCTCGACCACCGCCACCTCCGGGAAGCGCTCCCGGCGGGCGGCGAGGGCCTCCTTCAGCGCGGCCGACTCGTCCCGCTCGCTCTCCTCGTCGGCCGGGTCGAAGCCGCCGGCCCGCGGCCAGACCCAGGCGTGGACGGCCCGCAGCCTCGCCCCGTGCAGCCGCGCCTCGGCGAAGGCGACGTCGAGCACCCGGGCGGTCGCGAATGACCCGTCCACGCCCACCACCACCTCGCCGCGAGGCGTCGCCGGCAGGTCGCGGACCACGACCACGTCGCAGGGCGCGCGCCCGGCGACGCCGTACGCCACGGACCCCAGGAGCATGCCCCGCACGCCGCCGAGGCCGTGGCCGCCGATGACCAGCAGCTCGGCGCCGGCCGCCGCCTCCACCAGGGCGGCGCGAGGGTCGCCGGGCAGCAGCTCGGTCTCGACGGCGACCTTCGGCTGCTCGCGCCGGGCGCGTTCCCCGGCCGCGGCCAGCACGGTCCGGCCGCCCTCGTGCATCCACCGGGCCACCTCGGCGTACCGGCCGGGGCGGGGCTCGCACGCCCACGACGGCAGGACGTGGACGACCTTCAGCGGCACCTCCCGCAGGGCCGCCTCGGCGGCCGCCCAGCCGGTGGCCTCCAGCCCCGCCCGTGATCCGTCCACACCAGCGATGATCATGGTTCCCCCCTCAGGGCCCTCCCCCCGGCCCGCGCTCGGGGTCCTTCCCGCCCGCGCCGGCCGCCACGCGAAGGGACGCGCGCAGAGGCGGACGCGACACGCGGAGGGGGCGAAAGTGTCAGTAAAGACAGGTGTCCACGATCAGGGACCTTCTGCCCTACCGGAAGCCGGAGCCGCCGGTTAGCGTCGGAGCCATGATTCGTGTGTTCCTCGTCGATGATCACGAGGTGGTCCGGCGGGGCGTGGCCGCCCTGCTGGAGTCCGAGGACGACATCGAGGTGATCGGCGAGGCCGGCACAGCCGAGTCGGCGATCGCCCGCATCCCCGCCCTCAAGCCGGACGTGGCCGTGCTGGACGTGCGCCTGCCCGACGGCAGCGGGGTGGACGTGTGCCGGGAGGTGCGCTCCCGGCTGCCGGAGCTGGCGTGCCTGATGCTCACCTCGTACGCCGACGACGACGCGCTGTTCGACGCGGTCATGGCCGGCGCGTCCGGCTATGTGCTCAAGCAGATCCACGGCTCCGACCTGGTCGGCGCGGTACGCACGGTGGCCTCCGGGCAGTCGCTGCTCGACCCCCAGACGACCGCGACGATGCTCCGGCGGCTGCGCGACCAGGCCACCCGCCAGGACCCGCTGGCCACGCTCTCGGACCAGGAGCGCCACATCCTCGACCTCATCGGCGAGGGCCTGACCAACCGGCAGATCGGCGAGCGGCTCTTCCTCGCCGAGAAGACCGTCAAGAACTACGTGTCCAACCTGCTGGCCAAGCTCAACATGCAGCGCCGCACCCAGGCCGCCGCGCTCGCCGCCCGCCTGCGGGCCGGCAGGCGCGACTGACCCCCGCAGGCCGGCCCAGACCGGCGCAGACCGGCGTCGGTCGGCGCCGATCGGCGCCGAGGAAGGGACCTTCGACCCTAAAAGAGGCGGCTCCCGCGACTGACTCTGGAGTCATGCAGACCTTCGACACGTCCGGACTGCGGGTGCTCACACGCGAGGAGTGCCTGTGCCTGCTGTCCCGCGCACTGATCGGGCGGATCGTGTTCACCGACCGCGCCCTTCCCGCGGTGCAGCCGGTCACGTTCCGCCTCGACGGGGAGAGGGTGGTGATCCGCACCAGCCCGGGCTCGAAGCTGGCCGCCGCCACGCGGCACGCCGTGGTGGCCTTCGAGGCCGACGACTTCGACGTGGACCGGCGTACGGGATGGTCGGTGACCGCCGTGGGGCACGCCCGCGCCGTGCAGGACCCGGACGAGATCGAGCGGCTCTCGGAGCTGCGGCTGACCTCCTGGGCGCCGGGTGAGCGCAACCACTACATCGTGGTGGAGGTGGAGCAGGTGACGGGCCGTCAGATCACCCGTGACGAGGAGGTCACCGGCCCGCAGGTCATACGGGGACGCTCCAACGGAGCCGGGCGCCGCCGCCCTCCGGAGAACTGACCTCGAAGACGCCGCCCAGGCCGGCGGCGCGTTCCTCCATGTTGCGCAGGCCGCTGCGCCGCCCGCCGTCCGCGATCCCCACCCCGTTGTCGGTGACCCTGAGCGTCAGCCGGTCGTCCGCCACCTCCACCGCCACGTCCGCCCGGGACGCCTTGGCGTGGCGCACCACGTTGGACAGCGCCTCGCGCAGCACGGCCAGCAGGTGGTCGGCGACCTCGTCGGGCACGCGATGGTCGAGCTGACCCTCCATCCGCAGTCCCGGCATGAAGCCGAGATGGCCGCGCGCCGACTCCACCAGATCGACCACGCGGGCGCGCAGGGTCGGAGCGGCCACGTCGGGAACGTTCTGCAGCGCGAAGATGGTCGAGCGGATCTGCCGGATCGTCTCGTCCAGCTCGTCGATGGCGTGCTGGAGCCGCCCCGACGCCTCGGGGCGGTCCACCAGGCGCACGGTGCTCATCAGCGTCATGGCGATGGCGAACAGCCGCTGGATGACCACGTCGTGCAGGTCCTTGGCGATGCGGTCGCGATCCTCCAGCAGCGCCAGGCGCTCGGCGTCGCGGCGCGCCTCGGCCAGCTCCAGCGCGATCGCGGCCT
This sequence comes from Nonomuraea sp. NPDC005501, assembly GCF_040605905.1. Classification (NCBI taxonomy): domain Bacteria; kingdom Bacillati; phylum Actinomycetota; class Actinomycetes; order Streptosporangiales; family Streptosporangiaceae; genus Nonomuraea; species Nonomuraea sp. NPDC005501. The sequence goes on from NZ_JBEXDT010000054.1 coordinate 29,335, forward strand.
GCCCGCCGAACGCCTCCAGCATGCGCAGCTCGGAGGCACTGAACGGCAGCCGCCCGGACCGCTTGGCCAGGGCGAGCACGCCGCGCACGGCCTGCCCGGCGCCCAACGGCATGAGCAGCTCGGGGCCGAAGCCCAGCGCGCGCAGCGGCGACTCGTCGTCGAGCAGGTCGCCCGCGGTGATCGCGCGGCCGCTGGTGAACACCTCTCCGGCGGCGGTGGCGGTCAGCTCGAAGCTCAGCTCCGCCGCGCCGTCCGGCAGGTCGCCCTCGACGAACTCGGGCCGCAGCGTGCGGGCGTCGTCGTTGGGCAGCAGGATCTGCACCAGGTCGGCGTCGGTCATCTGCCGGGCCCGCGCGGCCATCATGGCGAGCACCCTGCGCGGGTCCGCCCCCGACAGGAGGCTCGTGGTGACCTCGGACGACGCCTCCAGCCACGTCTCGCGCCGCCGCGACTCCTCGTACAGGCGGGCGTTCTCGATGGCGACGCCGGCGGCGGTGGCCAGCGCGATGACGATGGCCTCGTCCTCCTCGTCGAAGTCGCCGCCGCCGCGCTTCTCGGTCAGGTAGAGGTTGCCGAACACCTCGTCGCGGACCCGCACGGGCACGCCGAGGAACGTGCCCATCGGCGGATGGCCCGGCGGGAACCCGTAGGACTCGGGGTGGTCGGAGATGCGGCCGAGCCGCAGCGGCCTGGCGTCCTTGATGAGCAGGCCCAGCAGGCCGAGGCCGTGGGGCCAGTGCTCGATCCGGGCGATCTCCTCCTCGGTCAGCCCCACGGGGATGAACTGGAGCAGCGTGCTCTCCTCGCCGACGACCCCGAGCGCGCCGTAGCTGGCGTCGACCAGGTTGGTGGCGGTCTCGACGATGCGCCGCAGCACGGTCTCCAGGTCGAGGTCGCTGCCGACGGACACGACGGCCTCGAGCAGGGCGTGGACGCGGTCGCGGGTGCTCAGCACCGCGTCGAGCCGCACCTGGAGCTCGGCGAGGAGCTCGTCCAGGCGCATGTTCGGCATCAGCGGCCGGTGCTCCCCGCGCGTCATACGATCAGTTTCGCACCCCGGCGCGCGAACGCCCACTACCGGGGGCGGGCCGGTCCGGCCCTCGTTGCAGCATCTCGGGCAGCGACCGGCGGACGCTCTCCTTGTCGTCGAACGTGATGCCCAGCCGCATGATCATCTGCGGGTACTCGTCGGAGCACAGCTCGTGCCTCAGGAACTCGCGCAGGTGGTACGCCTCCAGCGCCTGCGTGTGAAAGGCCGCGCTGACGCCGTGCGCGCAGGCGTGCAGCAGCACCCGCTGCAGGGTCTGCCCCGCCGCGATCCACTGCTCGCGGGTGTCGCCCGTCGTGGTGAGCAGCGCCACCTGGCCGACGGAGCTGGAGCGGCTGAGATCGGCCTGGCTGCCCCACTCGTGCCGCCAGGCGTAGTCGCGCTGCGGGAAGTCGGGGTCCGTGGGCGGCGCCGTGCGCGGGTAGCCCTCGGCGGGCACGCCGTCCCTGCGGGAGCCGCCCGGCGGGCGGGCCCAGCGGATGACCTCCAGGGTGAGGACGCGGTCCTGCGCGTGCGCGCCCTGCGCGGCCTGGGTGAGGGCGGCGAGGATGGCCACCGCGACCGGAGCGCGGACCGGGGTGAGCTTGGCCCCCTCGTCCCGCGCCTCCCGGACCAGGCCCTCCACCAGCCGCTCGGGCACCGGCAGGTCGGTGAACCCGGCCCGGTGGGTGCGCCGCCGCTCGATCTGCCGCCCCATCGCGCGCACGCGCTCGTCGGGCTCGGCCGGCTCGCCCAGGGTGATCGTGGCGATCAGCGAGGGGCGGTCGGGGTCCGGCAGGACGCGTATGACGGGCTCGACGCCCTCGCAGCGCAGCGCCGTACACATGGTGAACAGGGCGGCGCCGCAGCTGATGAGCAGCTCGCGGCCGGAAGGATCGCCCAGGCGCAGCTTGCGGTCCACGTCGGCGCGCAGGCTGATCTCGTTCCCGGAGACGGCGAAGCTCCAGGGCTGGGTGTTGTGCACGGACGGCGCCCAGCGGGCCGCTTCGAGCGCTCCCTGGATGGCGCGCTCCCTGTGCTCTGCCGTACTGATGATCATGGCGATACCTCCCGCTGGCGATGGGACCAGCGCATCACGGGACGGGGACCGCGGGGCAGGGCCGAAGGTCCCGGCGGGGGCCGTGCGCCCCCGCCGCCGGGGCCGGCCGGACCGGCGCTGAGCGGCGCCCGGCCTACCCGGCCTCCGGCTCGGACCCGGCGGCCACGTACTGGAGCAGGACCGTGCGGCCGTCGAGCGTGCGCGTCCCGGTCAGGCGCAGGCCGGCCCGCTCCTTCCGCAGGGGGAGCAGCGGCCGGCCGCCGCCGAGCACGACCGGGTGCACCACGACGTGGTACTCGTCGATCAGGCCCAGCCGCGCCAGCTCGCCCGGCAGCCCCGAACCTCCGAGGAGCAGCAGGTCCTTGCCGGGCTGCCGCTTGAGCGCGGTGACCTCCTCGGCGAGGTTCGCGCTGACGATCCGGGTGTTCCAGCCGGCCTTGTCCAGCGTGGTCGAGAAGACGACCTTCGGGATGGCCCGCCAGATCGGGGCGAACTTCAGGTCGTGCTCGTCGTCGGAGTGCTGTTCGGCGTCGGGCCAGTAGCCGGACATGACCTCCCACACCCCGCGCCCGTACAGGAAGGTGTCGACGCGGGCGGTCAGCTCGTCGGAGAAGCCGAACAGCTCCGGCCCCACGGCCGGCCAGTCGAACTCGCCGTCGGGGCCGTCGATGTGGCCGTCGAGCGAGGTGTGGACGAAGTAGAGGATCTTCCGCATGGCGCAGACTCCCTGATGCCGGTGTGGTCGCCGTCCGGGTGTGTCACCGGCCGGCCTTTCACCGCTTGGTCGGAGCCGTCCGCGGATTCTTGGCGTCCCCCGCGACCTGTTTCCAAGATTTTTCTCGTACGCCGCCGCGGCCGGTCAGAGGAGCGGCGGCACGATGAGGACGTCCTCCTGGTCGTGCTCCACCTCGCAGACGACGTCCACCACGCCCTCGACGCCGCGGATGGTCTCCGCCAGCGCGATGGCCTGCGACCTGCGCCGGCACCTGCCGCGGACGGTGACCACACCGTCCTCGATCTCGATCGCGTACGACGCCAGGTCCGGCACCTGGTCCCTGATGCCGGCCAGCAGCTCGTCCGCCGGGCGGGTGAAGACGCGCAGCACGTCGCGCTGGTGCAGGGTGCCGACGACGCGCCCACTGACCGGGTCGATCACGGGGAGCTGCTTGACGCGCCGGTCGCGCATGAGCCGCGCCGCGTCCCGCAGGGGCATGCCGGGGGTGACGGTGATCGCCGGAGAGCTCATGAGCTGGGCCGCCGTGACCCCGGCCGCCTTGTGGTGATCACGGTGCTGCCTGCGCGACTCGAACATCGAGACGCTGCGCCGCAGCGGGTCGCTCTCCTTCAGCAGCAGGTCGTCCTCCGACACCACGCCCACGGGCCGCCGCTCGGCGTCGATCACGGTGACCGCCCCGACGGCGAACCGCTTCATCGCGCCGATGATCTCGCTGAACGACGCGTCCTCCAGGACGGCGATGGCCACGCGGCCCATGACGTCCTTGACTTCCATTGCCATGGTGTCCACCTCTCTTCCTCCTCCCACGCTCCTCCCCTCCCCCGCCGCCGGGCAGCGGCGAACGTCCCTCCGCACCGGACCGAAGGTCCCCGGCGCCCCGGCCCGGCGGGCGGAGGATGTCTCAGGCGCCGGGTAGCGGGGTACCGTCCCCGGCACGGCCGCCGCGCGGACGGCGACGGGCGCCGGCTCGCGTGGTGACCGACAGGGGGGACGGCCATGACCGGCGATCTCGGACGCCGCATCATTCACTACCGCGAGCAGCGCGGGCTGACGCGCGAGCAGCTCGCCGAGCGCGCCGGGATGGCGCCCGGCTACGTCGAGTACGTCGAGCAGCATCCCGACACGATCGCCACCGGCGCGCTGACCCGGCTGGCCGGGGCCCTGGGCGTAACCTCCGGCGACCTGCTGGGCGGCGGCGCGGACCGGCCGCCGGGCCCTGGCCCCGCCCAGGCGTCACCCACGCTGGAGAAGCTCGGCCGCGACGAGTGCGTGCGCCTGATCTCGCCGGGCGGCATCGGCCGGGTGGCCTTCAGCGGTCCGGAGGGGCCGGCCGTGATGCCGGTCAACTATCGCCTGCTGGAGGGCGCCGTCCTGTTCCGCACGGCCCACGGCGGCCCCATGGACCGGGCGGTGCGCACGGGTGTGAAGGGGGTGGAGGTCAAGATCGGGTTCGAGGTGGACCAGATCGACGAGGCCCGGCGCGAGGGCTGGAGCGTGCTGGTGCAGGGCCCCGCCCACCTGGTCACGGAGGAGGAGCTGCCCGGGGTCACGGGGGCGGGGGTCACGCCCTGGGCGGGCGGCGAGCGCGAGCTCTACATCCGCATCGTCCCGCACCAGGTCACGGGCCGCCGCATCCACGGCCTCTGACCCTCCCCGGCCACGCCGGCACCCGGGTCCTTCCCGGCGGTCACGGCCGGGGTGGGAGGACCGGCTCCAGGCGGAACATCCCGGTGATGACCTCCCCGGGAGCGTCCGAGACGTCGGTGCGGCCGGCGACGGCGTTCAGCACGTCCCTGGTCGTGATGAGGCCGACGAGGCCGCGCGCGGACACCACGGGCACCGCATCGCAGCCCGCGTCCACCATGAGGCCGGTGACACGCCGCAGCGTGTCGCCGGGGCCGACCCGGGGCCGGGGCTCGCGTCCCAGCATCGAGCCGACCTGGCGTACGGACTGTTCGGACGGCCCGCCGGACCAGGAGGCGGCCAGCTGCTCGCGCGACAGGACGCCGAGCACGTGCCGCCCGTCCACGATCGGCAGGTGGTGCACGCCGGCCCGGCGCATCAACTCCCAGGCCATCAGGGGCGACTCGTCGGACGTGATGGTGACGAGCACGCGGCTCATCACCTGCTCGGCCGTCAGGGACGCGATGTCCCGGTCGGTGGTCATGTCCGTTCCCTCCATGTCCGCTCCTTGCGCGGCCGTACCACCGCGACGGGGCATGCCACGTGGTGCAGCACGCCGTGGCTGACGGACCCGAGCACGGCGGAGACGAACCCGCCCAGCCCGCGCGAGCCGATCACCACGAGGTCGGCGGTGAGCGCCGCCTTCATCAGGGCCGACACCGGGTGCTCGCACACCTGGTCGTCGACGATCCGTATGTCGGGGTTCTTCTCCCGCCAGGGCACGACCCGCTCGGCGGCCATGCGCACCTCCTGCTGGTACGCGTCCTGGATCAGGCCCCCGTACCCGGTGGCGTACGGGGAGTAGACCGGCATCTGCCAGGCGTAGACCACGTGCAGCTGGGCGTTGCGCGCGCGGGCCTGCTCGACGGCGTACTCCATGGCGGCCTGCGAGTGCTCCGACCCGTCGTAGCCCACCACGACCTGGCCGTGCTGGACGACGGCGGTGCCGCGCACGACCACGACCGGGCAGGCGGCGTGGCCGGCCACGGCCATGCTCACGGAGCCGAGCACCATCCCGGCGAACCCGCCGAGGCCCCGGCTGCCCAGCACCATGCTTTCCGCCAGGATCGACTCGCCGACGAGGGCGTCGATCACGCCGCCGCTCAGCATGCCGCTGCTCACGTCGGCGTCCGGCGCGAGGGCCCGCGCCCGGTCGGCGGCGGTCTCCAGCATCGCGGAGCAGTACTCCGTGCTGCCCGCGGGCGGTCCCCACTGCTCGCAGACGTGTACGACGCGGAGCGCGAGCCTGCGGCGCCGCGCGTCGACGGCGGCCCATTCCACCGCCGCCGTCGACGGCGCGGACCCGTCCACGCCGACCACGATCCGTCCGGCCATAGCCCATCGCCTCCCGTCGGGACTCTCACCTCCAGCCTGGTCGCGGCCGGGGGAAAGCGCCCGGGGAAGAAGTCACCGATGCGAGGGCCATTGGTCCCATGCGGTCAGCCGGCACGGCCACCACGTGCCGGCGCGTGCCCAGGTGGGTCCTCGCCAGGTCGCTGAAGTCGCGGGCGATGGCGTGGAAGGCGGCGAAGTCGGTGCGGGTCTGCCAGGGCGGGTCGATCGCCGGGGTGAAGGCGTGCACGAACGGGTTCATGTCGGTGGACGACAGGTCGTGCTTCTCGTACCAGGTGACGGCGAGCAGCACGATGTCGGAGGACAGTGTGGTCAAGCTTCGAGGCGTGGGCTCGGAGGTACGGGCGTCAGTCGGTGGTGATGCGGCGGCCCGTCACGCGCGACGGCGTGATCCGCAGGTACTGCCGGCGATCGCCGCCCGCCCACGGCTGGACGCCCGTCGCGGCCACCGCCGCCTCCTCCTCGTCGGTGACGTGGTGCAGCGAGCCCTGCACGAGCACGCTCCACCCGCCGCCGGTCAGCTCCTCGACGCTGTCCACCTCGAAGGCGACCTTGTACTCGACGCCCTTCATGCCGGTGCGCAGGTCGGCGTCCGTCGTGCCGCCGGGGGTCGTGCGGAAGACGATCGCGCCGACGTCGGACAGGCGGTAGTTCACCGGCAGCACCGTCAGGCCGTAGCGGCCCTCGAAGGCGATGCGGCCCACCCCGCCCGGCGAGATGAGGCGCAGGCACTCCTTCTCGTCCAGCTCCACCAGGTCCGCGCCCGGCGCCGCGGCGCCCGCACCGGCCGGCGCCTCGTCCAGCAGCTCACGCACGGTCGCGTCCAGCGCCGCGGCCAGCTTGGCGGCCGTCTCGCGCGCGGCCGCGCCGGACTGCTCCTCCAGGTAGCCGATGTACGCCGCCTCCACACCCGCCCTTGTGGCCAGCTCCTCGCGGGTCAGGCCCAGCGACTCACGCCGCTCGGCGATCCGGCGTCCGAGGGTCCCGAGATCCGACATGTAGCTCTCCATCTCCACGGCCTGATGTCTTCCCTCGGCTCACGGTAACGGGCCGATGCTCCGGATCGTGGTCATGACGACGCCCTGGTGACCTTCGCCCCCGATACCGGTGACCTCCGTCCCACCCGCGCCGCATCTGCCGCCTTTGCCGCCTTGCCGCCCGCGCCGCGGCGGGCGCGTCGCCGCGCCCGCCGCACCCTTCCGGGGCGCCCGGTCAGTGCCCCATCACCGGACGTGTGCCCGCGGCCCGGACGGGCAGGTGCTCGCGGATCAGCATGTAGCTCGCCACCAGTACCCAGATCGCCACGAGTATGGTCGGAACGAGCGACATCAGGGGCGCGTCCGGGGCCAGCGCCCTCGCCGTGCTGCCCACACCGAGCGCGGTCAGCAGCTTGATCGCCGCCACGACGATCGCGAACCAGGCCATCCACATCGGCAGCACATGCGTGCGCATGATCGCGGCGGCCGTCACCGCGAACGTCGCCGCCAGCGCGATGCCGCTGATCATGCTCATCACGGTCAGCGCGGTGTACGGGCCGGCCGCCAGGGCCAGCAGGGCGCCGCGGTGCGTGGTGATGGCGTACGTCAGCCCGGCGAACAGCGACACTCCGAGGAACATGACCGTGGAGACGAGCACGTACCCCGCCAGGACCAGCGTCGGCGTGTCACTCGCGTCGTCGGCCCGGCGGAACGCCGTGGACAGCGCCACGCCGAACCACAGGAACAGCATCGTGGCGATCGCGTACAGCACCGACGCCGCCAGGACCTGGGTCCGGTACTCGAACAGGTATCCGGCGACGCTGGTCGCGGACTCGGCGACGCTCGGGGCGTTCCCCATGACCAGCCGGCCGATGAGCCCCACCACGATGGCGGCGATGCCGGCTATCCCGCCCCAGCGAAGCTCGTGACTCTCCTTCATCATCGATTTCATCGACGAACCACCCCCCCATCTCATCTTCAGCGGCCCCCCAGACGGAACGCCAGGACACGTCCGCCAACCTTTGCTGTTTCTTTGGCGCCGCCGCCTCTGGTCCGGCGGCCGACTCCGTCCGAGCCTCGCCCGCGAACATCAGTGTCAAAACCCCAGGACACCGGTAGAAAGGACGTCAAGGACTACGAGGAGTGAGCGGGTGCCGGACGACGGAGAGCGCATGCTGGGCGGCCTGGTCGCCGCTCACCACCTCGCCACGCTCGAGGACCTGACGCGCCTGGTCGCCGCGTACGCCGAGCCGGTGGGCTTCTCCGGTGTGCTCCTGTACGTCGCCGACCTCCAGCAGCAGTACCTCATCCCCCTGCCTGGCCAGCGGCACGAGGACGGCACGCCGTTGGAGCGCATCCGGGTCGACACCACCGTGGCCGGGCGCGCGTTCCGCTCGCTGGACGTGGTCCAGACCCGGCCCAGCAGCGGCCCGGCCGCGGCCGAGCCCGAGGCGGGGCAGGCGCCCGCCGCGCAGGAGCCGCGCCGGATGTACCTGCCGCTGCTCGACGGCACCGAACGGATCGGCGTGCTCGTCGTCACGGTGCCCCGCGACGACGAGCGCGTCCGGTGGCTGGCCTCCCAGCTCGCGGCCCTGACCGCGCTCATCATCGCCAACAAGCGTGACACCAGCGACACGTACGCCCGGCTGGTGCGCGCCCAGCCGATGCAGCTCTCGGCCGAGATGCTGTGGACGCTGCTGCCGATCCGGACGTTCGCCACCCACCGGGTCGTGGTCACCGCCGCCCTCGAACCCGCCTATCTCGCGGGCGGTGACGCGTTCGACTACGCGGTGACCGGCGACAGCCTGCACCTGTCGATGTTCGACGCCATGGGGCACGACACCGCCGCGGGGCTGACCGCCACGATCGCGGTGGGCGCCTGCCGCAACACCCGCCGCGAGGACGCGGACCTCGTGTCCATCAGCGAGGCCGTGGACGGGGCCATCTTCGAGCAGTTCGGCGGCACCCAGTTCGCCACCGGGGTCCTGGCCACGCTGGACATGGGCACCGGGCTGCTCACCTGGGTCAACCGCGGCCACCACCCGCCGCTGGTGCTCCGCCACGGCCGCCTGGTCGCCACGCTGGAGACCGCCCCCGACCCGCCGATGGGCTTCCGCCTGGGTGCCATCCACCAGCCGGCCCGCTACCAGCTCGAACCCGGTGACAGGCTGCTGGTCTACACCGACGGGGTGATCGAGGCGCGCAGCCCCAGCGGGGAGGTGTTCGGCCTGGAGCGGTTCGTGGACTTCGTCGTCCGCCGGGAGGCCGACGGCGTGCCGCCCCCCGAGACGCTGCGCCGGCTCATCCAGACACTCCTCGAGCACCAGCAGGACCGCCTCCAGGACGACGCCACGGTGCTGCTCGTCGAATGGCGCAGCCAGCGCGAGCGCGATCTCCTCCCCTGACCACGGACATCGCCGACGGCCCTTACCCGGGAGTGGACAAGGTCCCATACTGACTCCTGACTTGATCGTCAGGAGGGTGGATGCTGTACGGACGCGCCCGCGAGCAGGCCCGGATCGACGCGTTGACGGCGGCGGCCCGGGCGGGCCAGGGCGGAGCCGTCATTGTCAGGGGCGAGACCGGCATCGGCAGGTCCGCGCTCCTGGACCACACCGCCACCCATGCCACCGGCTTCCTGCTGCTGCGGGCCACCGGAGTCGAGCCGGAGAGCGAGCTGCCGTTCGCGGCCCTGTACCCGCTGCTCCACCCGGTGCTCGCCCACGCCGGTCGGCTGCCCGCCGACCGGGCGGAGGCGCTGCGCGAGGCGGTGAAGGCCGCGCCGCCCGAGGCGCCGGACCGGTCCCGGACACGGCTCGTGGGGCTGGCCGTACTGGACCTGCTGGCGGACGTGGCGGCCGAGACGCCGGTGTTGTGCCTGGTGGACGACGCCCACTGGCTGGACCGGGCGTCGGCGGAGGCGTTGCTGTTCGCGGCCAGGCGGCTGGGCGGGGAGCGCGTCGCCATGATCCTCGCCGCCCGCGACGACATACCCAGCCGTACGCACCCGGCGCCCGCCCCCATGATCACGGACGGAACGGCGGCCGGGACCTTCCCCGCCCTCCGGTCCGGCACCTTGACCGGGGCCGGGGTCGAGGAGCTGTGGCCGGCCGGACTCGACATGACGGCGGCCGGCGAGCTCCTCGCCGCCCGCGCCCCCGGCCTCCCCTCCCAGGTACGCCACCGGGTGGCCGAGGAGGCCGCCGGAAACCCGCTGGCGCTGGTCGAGCTCGCGGCCGCCCTCACCCCGGAGCAGCAGGCCGGCCGGCTGGGCCCACTCCCCCTGACCTGCGAGTGCGGCCCCCTGTCCAGCCGGGTTCGGGCCACGTTCGAGACGCCCGTCCACCGCCTCCCCGAAGCCACCCGGGCAGCGCTGCTCGTGGCGGCGGCCGACGACACGGGCGACCTCGACGTCATCCTGCGCGCCGCCGCCCGCCTCGGCGCCACACCCGCCGACCTCGAACCCGCCGAACGCGACGAGCTGGTGCGGCTCTCGGCCACAGGGCTGACCTTCCGTCACCCGCTGTTCCGCGGCGCGGCCTACCGAACGGCACCGTACTTCCGCCGGGTGGCGGCGCACCGGGCACTGGCGGACGCGCTGGAAGGCGAGGCGCACACGACCCGCCGCGCCTGGCACCACGCCACCGTCACCGCAGGCCCCGAGGACTCCCTGGCCACCGCCCTCCACAACGCCGCCCTCCACCTCTTCTCCCGCGCCGCCGACCCGCCGGCCATCACTCCGTGTGAACGGCACGCGGACGGGACGCTCACGTACGAGCGGCACACGGACGGGACGCTCACGGACGAGACTCACACGGCGAGCGCCCTGGGTGACGGAACGCTCGGGGCTCGGGCGTCCGGGGAGGGGTTGCCCGTGGTCGTGGCTTCCGTCGCGTACGAGCGGGCGGGCGAGCTGAGTGCGGAGCCGGGCCGGTCGGCGGAGAGGTTCGTGGCCGCGGCGGAGCTGGCGTTCCAGGCAGGGCTCACCGGGCGTTCCGCCGCCCTGGCCGACAGAGCCGCGGCACTCCCCTCCGCCCCGGCCACCCGCGCCCGCCTCGCCGCTGTGCGCGCGGGCATCGAGAGCGTCCACGGCTGCCCCGAGACGGCAGCCCGCGTCCTCCTGACCGGCGCCCGTCACGCCCTCACCGCCGAGACGGCACCGACGCAGCAGAAGAAGAAGGCGACCACCAGGCCGGCCCCTCGCACGCCAGCGGAACCCGCGTCTCCCGATGGGCCGACGACGGGTCAGGGGCCGGCGGTGGAGCGCGGGCCGCGGGTGGACCGCGGGCCGCAGGTGGATGGCGCCTCCGCTGTGGGCGCGCCGGTGGCGAGGTCGGCCGCAATGCGGTCGCCGGCGGTGCGGTTGCTCGCGGATGCGGTGCGGGAGGCCTCCTCCGCATGTCACGGGGTGCTCGCCGACGCCGCCGCCACCCGTCTGGCCACGCTCACCACGCACCCGGCGGCCGGGACAGCGGCCGCCGCGGACCGCGACATCGCGGGAGTGTTCGCCGCCGGAATGGAAGTGATGGGGCGGATGGTGGCCGGGCGGGCGGCGACGGACCTCTCCCCTGTGCGCGCGGCGCTCCGGTCGGTACAGGTCTCCTCCGCGGACCACCCGGACCTGCTCGCCCCGGCCGCGTGGATGGGCGTCGCCTCGGGGGACGAGGTCGTGGGCCGCGAGCTGGCCGTCCTGCTCACCGAGCGGTGCCGCCGCCACGGGCTGATCGGTGTCCTCCCGGAGGCCCTGACCCTGCTCGCCCAGGCCGAGCTGTCAGCCGGCCGCCACGGTGAGGCGGAGGCGGCGGCCCGCGAAGGGCTTCGTGCGGCGTCCGCCGTCCGGCAGCCGTACCGGGCCGCCCACCTCCACGCCCTGCTCGCCTGGCTGGCCGCCGTGAACGGCGACGAGGACCGCTGCCGCCGGCTGACCACGCCGGCTGGGGCCGCCCCGGCTCTCCTCGCGGTGGACGGCCACACCGCCACCCTGTTCGGCGAAGCCGCCTGTGCCACCCGAATCCCTCACCTGGCTGAACCCGCTCAGGTCGCTGAGGGCGCTCGGGCCGCTCAGGCGGTCGGGACGTGGGCATGGGGGCTGCTGGAGCTGGGGCTGGGGCGGCCGCGGCCGGCCGTCGAGCGGCTGGCGGCTCTGTGGTCCGGCGCCTGCCACCATCCGCTCGTCGCGCTCCACGCCGTGCCCGACCTGGTGGAGGCCGCCGTACGGGCCGGGCTGCGCGAGCCGGCCGAGGAGCCGGCGGCCAGGTACGCGGACTGGGCCGCCGCCTCCGGCCGTCCTTGGGCCAGAGCGGTGGCCGCGCGGTTGGAGGGTCTGCTGGCCCACGACGACGAGGCGGGCCGGCACTACGCCAGAGCCGTCGCCATCCCGACGGGGCAGCCGTTCCAGCAGGCACGGACCGAGTTGCTGTACGGAGAGTGGCTGCGGCGCGCGCACCGGCGGTCGGAGGCGCGGCGGTACCTGCGTGCGGCGTTCGAGACGTTCGGCGCGCTGGGCGCCACGCCTTGGGCACGCCGGGCGGGCGGCGAGCTCCAGGCCACGACCGAGCCGGCCCGCCGCCGCGGAAATCTTCCGGGGTTGCTCGGGCGGCTCACCCCGCAGGAACGGCAGGTGGTGCGGCTGGCCGCTGCCGGGCTCTCGAACCGGCAGATCGGTGCGCGTCTCCTCCTCAGCCCCCGCACCGTCGGACATCACCTGTACAAGGCGTTTCCCAAGCTCGGCGTCGCCTCCCGGGGGCAGCTCGCCGAGCTCGGCATCCTCGCCGAGCCGGAGCCGCCGGCGGAGCTCGGCCCGTTCGCCGCGCTCGACGGGCCGGACCGACTTAGCCGCGTGACCGGGCCGACTTAGCCGGCGCTCCGGAACGTCCCTGAGCCGAGGATCTGACGGCCGATTCGCGCATGATCGTCCGCGCTCTACCGTGCTTGCGATCCCATGGAACGGAGTGCGTGGATGCACAGACTCCTCAGGTGCGGCCTGGCCGCGATCATGTCCTCGGTCGTGGCCGCGGCGGCCCTGGCCGTCACCGCGCCGCCCGCCTCGGCGGACCCCTCGCGCAGCGACGGGCACCGGGTGACCCTGCTGGTGCACGGGTTCGACCGCGAAGCCGACACCAACTGCGCGAGCTCCTGGAAGAACGCGCGGGACCTGCTCCTCGCCAACGGGTGGACCGACGTCCGCACCTTCGGCTACTACAACAAGAGCACGAACTGCGACATCAAGTTCAACGGCACCACGGACACCCGCATCCAGGAGATCGGCCGCCAGCTCGCCTGGACCGTCTACTCCTCCTACTCCAGCCAGGGCGTCCCGGTGGACATCATGGCGCACTCCATGGGCGGTCTCATCGCCAAGGCCGCCATCGAGGGGGTCAACAGGTACGGCGTGGCGGCTGCCGCTCCGGATGTCGACGCAGTCTCGATGGACGCCCAGAGCATCGGTGCGACGGCCGTGCCCACCGGCTGGCCCCCGTACCTGTACATCGAGGACATCGTCACCCTGGCCACCCCGCACAAGGGCATCGACACGGCGCTGGTGGACGTGTGCAGCCTCACCCACGAGCAGTGCAGCGACATGCGGGACGGCAGCGGCTTCCTGAAGTGGCTGGGCGCCCAGCCGCCCTCGCAGATGGGGACGGACTACACCTTCCTCGCGTCGTCGTACGACGACACGGTCGCGAAGGGCTCGGCCACGAACGGCAACACCGCCCACCACTGGGCCCTCTACACCAAGAACGCGGACGGGGGGACCCTGAGCCACACGGCGATGCGGACGACCGCGACCGGCGAGTGGCAGGCCTCCTGGGGCGGCTCCAAGACCGCGTCGGGCTCGGGCAGCACGTACGCCCCGCCGTTGGTGCGGGCCATGGAGGCCCTGTTCAGCCATGAGGGCGCCTGACGCGGGACCACAGAGGACAACCAGAAGCGGTTCTGAGGTGTCCTACCTGCCATGAAAGCGAACTTCCCGGTCAAGCTGCTGGCGGCGGTCGCCCTGACCGCCGCCTGCGGCGCCGTGACCACCCCCGCCTACGCGTCCGCCCCGACGACCTCACACAGCCCCGTGGGCTCAGGCAGGGCCGTGACCTCGGACGGGGCCGACGCTCCCCGGCTGGTCGTCGACCGAGGCCGGCGGGGGCCGTGCCGGTGGTCCGTCGCCTACCCGGAGTACCGCGGCGCGGACGCGCTCACCGCGGCTCTGCGCAAGGACACGCGGGCCCGCCGCGACGCCTTCCTCAAGGGCGCCACCGCGCGCTTCTGCCCTGAGGGCGACCGGCTGACCGTCTCCCCCGCGACCCTGGCGGCCTCCGGCGACGTGGTCGGCGTCCGGCTGACCACCCGGGTCGAGGCGGCCGGCGACGGCACGACCACCCGGACGTACTGGTACGACGGCAGGACCCACAAGGTCGGCACGCTCCGGCTGCTGCGCCCCGGCGCGGTCGCCGAGCTGGGGGCGCTGGTGAAGCGGAAGCTGACGGGCCGCCAGGGCATCGAGGCCGCCCGGCTGGACGCCGCCCTCCGTTCCCCCGCGACGGGGCTGACGGACGTGGCCTTCACCGGGAGCGGGGCCCTGCGGGTGCACTTCGACCGGGACACGGTCGCGGTGCCGCCCGCCGGGGCGATCGAGGTGACGATCGGCGCGGCGGACGTCACGCCGCTGCTGTCGGACTTCGGCCGCCGCGCCCGGCAACGTACGGCAGGCGCAGCCGGGGGGCGCTGAGCCGGAGGAGAGGCCACTCCCTCAGCCATCGGATGCTCAAAAACACTAACCAAGGCGATATGTCAGGTCCGATTCGGTTGGGGGGAGAAAGGCGGGAAAGCCGAGCCAGGCGGCCGTGACGGCGTCGCTGACCCGCCAGCGTGGCGGACCGAAAATGGGTTGATCCCACGTATTAGCCTGGTAGGGATGCCTCCCGATACACGTTCACCCCGCCGTCCGCTGCCCTTCTCACTCCCAGCCCTGTCGTCCCACGCCCTGTGGCGGATGAAGCCCTACCTCCGTCCGTACGTGGGCAAGCTGGTGTTCATCTGGCTCGTCGCGGTCCTGTCGATCGCCGCCAGCATCACGCTGCCGCTCATCGGCAAGGAGGTCGTCGACGGCCCCGTGCTCAGCGGTGACACCGGCGCTCTGCTGCCCCTCGGCCTGCTCGCGCTGGGCGTCGGCGCGGCCGAGGCGCTGCTGATCTTCCTGCGGCGCTGGACCCAGATCGGTCCCGTGCTCGGCCTGGAGACCCGCATCCGCGACGACCTGTACGCGCACCTGCAGCGCCTGCCGATGGCCTTCCACGGCGAATGGCAGTCGGGCCAGCTCCTGTCCCGCGCGACCACCGACCTCTCGACGATCCGCCGCTTCCTCGGCTTCGGCATGCTCTTCCTGGTCATGAACATCCTTCAGCTCACCACCGTCACGGTGCTGCTGCTGAACATGTACTGGCCGCTGGGGCTCCTCGTGGCCGCCTCCGCCGTACCGATCGTGCTGGTGTCGAACCGCTTCGAGAAGCGCTACATCAAGATCTCCCGGCAGGTGCAGGACGAGCAGGGCGACCTCGCCACGCTCGTCGAGGAGTCGGCCATCGGCATCCGCACCATCAAGGCGTTCGGCCGCCGCCACCACGTCTACGAGCGCTACGACGACGCCGCGCTCAAGGTGTACCGCACGTCGATGGACAAGGTGCGGCTGTCGGCCCGGTTCTTCACCTTCCTGGAGATGATCCCGAACTTCACGCTGGCGCTGGTGCTGCTGCTGGGCGCGCTGGCCGTGGGCTCGGGCGTGCTGACGCTGGGCACGCTGGTCGCCTTCATCACGATGATGCTCCAGCTCGTCTGGCCGATCGCCAGCCTCGGTTACATCCTGGCGATGGCGCAGGAGGCGATGACCTCCGCCGACCGGGTCATGGAGGTCATGGACACGAAGCCGGCCATCGAGGGCGGCACGCGGGTGATCGAGAACCCGCGTGGCCACCTGCGGTTCGAGGGCGTGGAGTTCCGCTTCCCCGGCGAGGCGCAGCCGGTCCTGCGTGACCTGTGGCTGGAGGTGCGGCCCGGCGAGACCGTCGCCGTGGTCGGCGCCACCGGCTCGGGCAAGACGACGCTCACCTCGATGGTGCCGCGGCTCGTCGACCCGACCGCGGGGCGCGTCACCATCGACGGGCACGACGTGCGCGACCTGACGCTGCCCGCGCTGCGCGAGGTGGTGGCCACGGCCTTCGAGGAGCCGACGCTGTTCTCGATGAGCGTGCGCGAGAACCTCACGCTCGGCCGCCACGACGCCACCGAGGAGGAGCTGGACGACGCCATCCGCACGGCGCAGGCGATGTTCGTCCACGACCTGCCGTGGGGCCTCGACACCCGCATCGGCGAGCAGGGCATGTCGCTGTCCGGCGGGCAGCGGCAGCGGCTCGCGCTGGCCAGGGCCGTGCTGAGCAGGCCGCGGATCCTCGTGCTCGACGACACGCTCTCGGCGCTGGACGTCGAGACGGAGGCACTCGTCGAGCAGGCGCTGCGGCACGTGCTGCGCGACGCGACCGGCATCGTGGTGGCGCACCGCGCCTCGACCGTGCTGCTGGCCGACAAGGTCGCGCTGCTGTCGGGCGGCACGATCACGCACGTCGGCCGGCACCACGAGCTGCTGGCCGAGGTGCCCGCCTACCGCGAGCTGCTGGCCCAGGACGCCGACCTCGACCCGTCCGAAGGAGCGCTGCGATGACCGCCCCGGCGACCGGTCCGGCGACCACCCCCACCTCCCCCGAGTCTCCGGAGCCCCCGGAATCCAAGGGGTCCGACTGGCGCGGGGTCGCCTCCGAGGACCAGGACGAGCTGTCCGAGAAGGTGTCGGTGCTGCTGCGCGCCCGCTCGCGCCGGCTGCTCGGCGGCCTGCTGTCGCCCCACCGCAAGGCGATCGCGCTGCTCACCGGCATCATCGTCGTCTCCAACCTGTGCGGCCTGGCCATCCCGTACCTGGTGAAGGTGGGCATCGACGCGGGCATCCCGCCGATGCTCAAGGGGACCGGCCCCGGCACGCTGCTGACCGTCATCGGCGTGATCCTGGCGGCGGCGGTCACGCAGGCGCTCACCCGGCAGGCGTTCCTGCAGCTGTCCGGAAAGATCGGGCAGGGCATCCTGCTGGAGCTGCGCAGGCGGGTGTTCGACCACTTCCAGCGGCTGTCGCTGAGCTTCCACGAGAAGTACACCTCCGGCCGTGTGATCTCCCGGCTGACCTCCGACATCGAGGCCATCGCCGAGCTGCTCCAGTCGGGCTTCGACAGCCTGGTCACCGCGGTCCTCACCCTGTTCGGCACGGCCGTGCTGCTGGTGGTGCTGGACGTGCACCTCGGCCTGGTGGCGCTGCTGCCGCTGCCCCTGCTGCTGCTGTTCACCCGCTGGTTCCGCCGCCAGTCGGCGATCGTGTACCGGCGCACCCGCGAGACCGTGGCGCTGGTGATCGTCCACTTCGTGGAGTCGATGACCGGCATCCGGGCGGTGCAGGCGTTCCGCCGCGAGCCGCGCAACCAGGAGATCTTCACCAAGCTCAACGACGACTACCGCGACGCCAACGCCCGCAGCATGCAGCTCATCGCGGTGTTCATGCCCGGCATCAAGCTCATCGGCAACCTGACCGTCGGCGGCGTGCTGCTCTACGGCGGCTGGCTGGCGCTGCACGGCGAGGTCACGGTCGGCGTGCTGGCCGCGTTCCTGCTGTACCTGCGCCAGTTCTACGAGCCGATGCAGGAGATCAGCCAGTTCTACAACACGCTCCAGTCGGCGGGCGCGGCGCTGGAGAAGCTGTCGGGCGTGCTGGAGGAGGAGCCGGGCGTGCCGGAGCCGCGGGACCCGGAGCCGCTGGCCGAGGCGCGCGGCGAGGTGCGCTTCGAGCACGTCAGGTTCGCCTACGTCGAGGAGATGCCGATCCTGCCGCGGCTCGACCTGACCATCCCGGCGGGCCAGAGCGTGGCGCTGGTCGGCGCGACCGGCGCGGGCAAGACGACGCTGGCCAAGCTCATCTCCCGCTTCTACGACCCGACCGGCGGCCAGGTGCTGCTCGACGGCGTGGACCTGCGCCGGCTGGACGAGCCGACGCTGCGCTCGGCCGTCGTCATGGTGACGCAGGAGAACTTCCTGTTCAGCGGTACGGTCGCCGACAACATCAGGTTCGGCCGGCCCGAGGCCACCGACCGGCAGGTACGCGAGGCGGCGCGGGCCATCGGCGCCCACGACTTCATCTCGGCGCTGCCCGAGGGCTACGACACCGAGGTCGGCAAGCGGGGCGGCCGGATGTCGGCGGGCCAGCGGCAGCTCGTGGCCTTCGCGCGGGCCTTCCTCGCCGACCCGGCGGTGCTGATTCTGGACGAGGCGACCTCCAGCCTGGACGTGCCCAGCGAGCGCCTGGTGCAGCGGGCGCTGCGGACCATCCTGGCCGACCGGACCGCGCTGATCATCGCGCACCGGCTCTCGACCGTCGAGATCGCCGACCGGGTGCTGGTGATGGAGCGGGGCGAGATCGTCGAGGACGGGCCACCGGACCGGCTCATCGCCGCGTCGGGCCGCTTCGCCGGGCTGCACCGGGCGTGGCTGGAGAGCCTGAGCTGACCGGCCGGGCCCGCGACGTGGACCCGCGACATGGTGATGGAGAGGGCGCCCGCGCGCGCCACGGTTCCTCCCTCGCCAGGCGGCGGACGCGACGGCGCCGCCGCCACGGGTCCCGATGGGAACGCGGGCGCCATGTCGAGTCTCGGCCAGGCGCACACGCTGCGGCAAGACGCGGCTTGTGACACCTGGGGCCAGGAAATGCTCACCTGCTGTCACGTGACATGAGTCGTCTTCACGTGACCTCCGTCTCCGGGGACGGCCACGGGCCGCCGTTCCCGGAGACGGAGGGTCCCGTCAGTAGCGCGGCCGTTTGGGGACCGGGCTGATCAGCGGCGTGTCGTCGGGCCGGGCCGGCTCCTGAGGCGGAATGAGCTCCGGATGGTGCCTGAGGTACCCCTCGGGGAACGTGGTGGCCTGCTGACAGTGGCAGCGTGGGCAGATCATGCCCTCCGTCGGCGGAGGCACGGCGACCCCGCCCTGCATCCAGACGACCCGTTCGTTGCCATGGCGGTCCTCGCCGTGCCTGACGAGGTACTCCTCTTCCCACACGTGCCAGCAGCGACGGCACTCGAACGGCACCACTCTGCGCAGTTCTTCCATGGGTTCACCCCCTAGACCGAGTGTCATCCCGGAGGGGCATGTCCGGCAAGCCGTCCCCAGCCTCCCGACCTGGGACGATCACGCGGTGAGCACGAACGCGAACGCACCGGCCACGGCGCACAGCGTCCCCGCCCACGCCAGCAGGGCGTCCACCCGGTCGTCGGTGGAACGGCCGCCGTGCAGCGCCGCCTGCACGCGCCGGAACCGCAGGCCGGTGCGCAGCAGCAGCACACCCCCGCAGAGAGCGGCCAGCGCGAACCCGATCGCGGTCATCACGGGCAGGGCGTGCCGCAGCGTCATCCCATGGCGCAGGGCCAGGCCGGCGGCGGCGAGCCCGCCCGTGGACAGCACCACGGCCGTGCGCACCCAGGCCAGCCGGGTGCGCTCGCTCTGCAGCCCCGAGTCCCAGATGTCGCCGAGCTCCACGCGGTCCGCGGACTCAGCGGGGTCCGACGGACGGTCAGGGCCTGACATGTCGGGGCGCGACATGTCAGGCCGCGACCACGATGCAGACCAGGGCGATCACGGCGACCGCGGTCACCCCGCACCCGAAGACGACCGCGAGGGCGGGCGGCGGCAGCGGCTCCTGCTTGCGCAGGGCGCGCTGGATGTTGCGCCAGCGCGGGTAGGCCATGCCGGCGGCCAGCGCGGACAGGGTGACCAGGACGATGGCCAGCAGGGTGCGCGCCCACGGCACGAAGACGCCTTCCGGCACCGCGGCCATGGCCACCCCGCCCGCGCTGAGGGCCAGCGCGGTGCTGAGCCACGTCAGGAAGGTGCGCTCGTTGGCGAGCGTGAAACGCGGATCAGGCTCCATACTGCGAAGCTAATTCGTCCCCATTCCCCCTAGAGAAGGCGGGGTTGGTGCACGGCTCAGCTACACGCCTTGGCGACCTTCTCCAGGTAGGCGGCCGTGTCGGTGCCGACCTTCTGGGCGGCGTCGACCGCGTCGTTCACGTTCTTGACGTCGATGCCGCCCAGCGTGCGCGCGAGGTCGTCGGTGGCCTCCTTCAGCGTCGTGTTGGCCGCCTTGTCGGCCACGTCGTTCAGCTTCTTGGAGGCGTCGTCGAGGGCCTTGTCCATCGCCTGGGGGTCGTCCTTGAGCTTGCCGATCTGGCTGCCCAGGTCGGCGACGATCTTGGGGGCCTCCAGGCACGCCTGGGTCTTGTCGATCGTCTGGTTGACCTCGGCGCACCCCGCGGTGACGACGAGGGCGGCGACGGCGGCGAGGGACGCGAACCGGGTCTTGAGGGGGCTCATACCGGTGACCCTACCCAACGCCCTCCCGCCGCGGCCGGACTCACAGCTTGGCGTAACAGGGACCGTCGAAGGTGTACGCCCTGGCGGTGGGGCCGACGTAGAAGTCCTTGACAGTGGTCACGCCGGTCGGCGCCTTGTCGTCGAGCCGGTTGATGAGCGTCTGCCGGAAGGTGGCCGTGTTCGGGTCGTCAGCGTAGTTTCCGGCCTCGGGCGGCAGCATGCCCTCGTAGTCGACGGTCTTGAGCTTCTTGACGGCCGCGAGCAGGCCCTGGCGGCTGACGTCGCCGCCGGCCACCATCGCCTCCAGCGCCGCCTTCATGGGGTACGCCCACGCCCAGCCGGAGGTGTAGCCGTCGTTGGGGGTGACGCCGGGCAGCGCGGCCCGCATGGCCCGGTGGCCGGGCGTCTCGGCGTTCCACGGCCGGCCGGGCGACGACTGCTCGTACAGCGCCTTGAGGGCCGGCGCGGCGGGCGACTTGAGGAGGGCGGGGTTCCAGGTGGGGCCGGTGCCGATGAAGCGGCCCCTGAAGCCGGCCGCGGCGGCCTGGCCCACGATGGTCGCCGCGTCGGCGGGCCCGGTGGTGAGGACGACGAGGTCGGGCCGGCCCTTGGTGATCTCGGTGATCGCGCGGCCCTGCTCGGTGGCGCCCGACGGCGTCTCGACGTCGGTGAAGGTCAGGCCGTTGCGCTGCGCGGCGATCTTCGCACCGGCGGCGGCGTCGGCGCCGTAGTCGCCGGCCAGGTGGACCGCCATGACGCTCTTGGGCCGGTGCGCCTCCATGGCGTAGTCGACGGAGTTCATCGCCTCGACGCAGTAGTTCGAGCCGGACTCGATGATCACGTCCTCGAACTCCCAGGCCGACGTCCACGACGCGGGGGCGGCGACGACGCTGCCGGCCTTGAGGTCGCCGAGGATCGCGGCCGTGGTGGGCGAGCCGAGCGTCTGGGCGAGGGCGAGGACGTGGTCCTTGATCTCGTTGTAGACCTGCCGGTGGACCTCGGGGTTGTACTTGTTGTCGCGGACGTAGGTGGTGACGTCCACCTCGTACTTGCCGCCGACGCCGCCCGCCTTGTTGACGCGGGCCCAGAACGCCTTCTGCGCGTCGGTGATCGG
This sequence comes from Nonomuraea sp. NPDC005501, assembly GCF_040605905.1. Classification (NCBI taxonomy): domain Bacteria; kingdom Bacillati; phylum Actinomycetota; class Actinomycetes; order Streptosporangiales; family Streptosporangiaceae; genus Nonomuraea; species Nonomuraea sp. NPDC005501. Next base: position 50,734 of record NZ_JBEXDT010000054.1, read on the forward strand.
CACGGCCAGCGCCGCGAACGGCCCGGAGGTGAGGTCGGAGACGGTGCCCAGGTAGATGCACCCCTTCTTGGGGTCCACCGCGGAGGGGCAGGGCTCGGCCGTGACCCCCGGCGTCCGGACGCCCTCGCCCTCCTTCTTGTCGTCCCCCCGGATGACGCCACAGGCCGGCAGGAGGACCGCCAGCGCGGCGACCGCCGCTACGGAGCGACTTCTCATGGATAACCCCTCTCTAGTAGGAGAACGGCCACGACTTCCAGTAGGCGCGGACCCGGATCCACAGCCCGGACAGACCCCGCGGCTCGAAGACGAGGAACAGCACGATCAGCAGGCCATAGAGCACGGTCTCGACCTGGAAGACGTTGGGCGTGCGCGTGGTGTCGGCGCTGATGACCGGCACCAGGGCGGGCAGCGTCCGGGTGAGCGGCTGGAGCAGGGAGATGAACAGGGCCCCCGCGATCGACCCGGACACGGTGGCCACCCCGCCGATCAGCACCATCGCGATGAACTGCACCGACAGCAGCAGGCTGAACGAGCCCGGCTCCACGTACCCGGAGACGGTGTAGAGCAGGCCGCCCGCGCAGCCGGCGTAGAAGGAGGAGATCCCGAACGCCAGCACCTTGTAACGGGTCAGCGGCACCCCCATGACGGCCGCGGCGATGTCGCGGTCGCGGATCGCGGCGAAGGCGCGGCCGACGCGCGATCGGGCCAGGTTGCGCGCCGCGACCGCGAAGAGCACGAGCAGCGTCAGCATGAGCAGGTAAAGGACCTGTTCCCTGGTGCCGAGCGGCCCGTCCTGGTCCAGCGGGTACCCCAGCAGCCGGGGCACCGCCGCCTCCCGGCCGACGCCCGGCCCGCCGGTGAGCGCCTTCCACTCCTTGAAGACGTGCTCGCCGAGGAAGACCAGGCCGAGCGTGACGACCGCCAGGTACAGGCCGCGCAGGCGGGTGGCGAGCGGCGCGACGAGCACCCCGGCCGCCGCGGCGGCGAGCCCGGCCGCGGGCAGCCAGATCCAGATCTCGGACAGGCCGTACCCGAGGGTCCTGCCGCCGGGCGGCGCGGACACGGCGGCGGCGGTGTAGGCGCCGATGGCCACGAAGAAGGCGTGCCCGAGCGACACCTGGCCGGCGTACCCGGTGACGATGTTCAGCCCGATCGCGCCGATGGCCAGCGCGTACGCCCCGGCCAGCACCTCCAGCGACCGGTCGGCGAGGACCACCGACAGCGCGAACGCCAGCACCACCAGCAGCCCCGTCCACAGCCGCTTGGCCGGCGTGTCGAGCAGCGCCATGTCCTGGGCGTAGGAGGTACGCAGCAGCGGCCGGCCGCGCACCCGGCGAAACCGTCCGGTCGGTATGTCCGGGACGCCGGACGACGTCCCGGACTTCGTGTCCGTCATACTCGTTCGACCTCCCGGGTGCCCAGCAGGCCGTACGGCCTGACCAGCAGGACCACCAGCATCACCACGTACGGCGAGACGACGGCGAAGTTCTGGCCCAGCCACGGCGCGTACTCGCCCTGGTACGACTGGAACAGCGACTCCACCACTCCGACGGCCAGCCCCCCGATCACGGCGCCCCCGAGCGAGTCGAGCCCGCCCACGATGATCGCGGGCAGCGCCTTGAGCGCGATCACCCAGGTCGACTGCTCGATGCCCTGCCCGGTGCCCGCGAACGCGCCGGCGATCGCCGCGAGGAAGCCGGCGATCGCCCACGACAGCGCGAACACCATGCCCACCGAGATGCCCTGCGCGAGCGCGGTCTCCTGGTCGTGGGCCGCGGCCCGCATCGCCAGCCCGTACCTGGTGTACCGGAAGAAGGCGAACAGCAGCCCGACGAGCACCGCCGTCACCGCGAGCATGGCGAGCCAGCGCTGCTGCACGACCAGCGGCCCGAGCTCCACCTGCGCGAACCCCCAGGGGTCGCCCACCTGGCGGACGTCGCGGCCGATGAAGGCGTTGACCACGACCCGCAGGACCACGTCCACGCCCAGCGTGATGATCGCCACCACGAACACGGGCCGCCCCACCATCGGCCTGATCGCCGTCCGCTCGACGCCCAGCGCCACCCCGGCGACCAGGAGCGCGGCGAGCGGCACGGCCGCGTAGAAGCCGGTCGCCTCCGCCAGGTGGCTGACGGCCACGCCGCCGGCCAGCATCAGCGCCGGCTGGGCGAAGCTGATCACCCGGGTAGCCTTGTAGACGATCACGAACCCGAGCGCGAGCAGCGCGTACACCGAGCCGTTGCCCAGTCCCCTGATGACGCTCTCCAGCAGGCCCTTCACCGCGCGTACATCCCTTCGACCAGGTCCTCGAACAGCTCGGCCACGGCGGCGCGCCGGACCTTGCGGGTGGCGGTCAGCTCGCCGTCCTCGTGGTCGAGCTCCTTGGGCAGGAACGCGAAGCGCTTCACCTGCTCGGGGCGGGCCAGGCGGGCGTTGACGTCGTCCACGACACGCTGGACCAGCTCGCGGGTCTCCGGCCGCTCCGACAGGTCGCGGTAGGTGGTGTAGGCGATGCCACGCCGCCGCGCCCACTCCCCCACCGTGTCGGGCTCGATGCCGACGAGCGCGACCAGGTACGGCCGCCGGTCGCCGACGACGACCGCCTCCTTGACGTACGGCGACGCCTTCAGCGCGTTCTCGATCTCGCTGGGCGCGACGTTCTTGCCGCCCGCGGTGATGATGATGTCCTTGAGCCGGTCGGTGATCCGCAGGTGGGTGCCGTCCACCAGCTCACCGACGTCGCCGGTCCGCAGCCAGCCGTCCGGGTCGAGGACGGCCGCGGTGGCCGCCGGATTGCCCCAGTAACCGGCGAACGTCCCGGGGTGGCGGGTGAGGATCTCGCCCGTGGCCTCGTCGACGCGCAGCTCGACCCCGGGGTGCGGCTCGCCGACGGTGCCGGGCCTGACCCGGCCGGGGCGGTTGGCGGTGGCGATGGCGGTGTTCTCGCTCATGCCGTACAGCTCGTGCATGGGCACGCCGATGCCCATGAAGAACCTCAGCACGGAGGGGGCGATGGGGGCGGTCCCGGAGGCGGCGTAGCGGACGTGGCGCATGCCGAACCGCTCGCGCAGCGCCCGGTAACAGCACACCCACCCGGCCGCGTACGCCAGCCTGGTGGCGGGCGTGTGCCGGCCGCCGGTACGGGCCAGCGCCGCGCCCAGCCGGTCGGCCACCCGCAGCCAGAAGCCGGCGACGGCCCGCTTGAGCGGGGTGGCCGAGGCACGGCGGATGTCGATCTGGGCCAGCGTCTTCTCCCAGCTGCGCGGCACGCCGAACAGGATCGTCGGCTGCACCTCGCGCAGGTGGGCCTGGACGGTCTCGGTGGACTCGGCGAAGTTCACCTGCACGCCGGAGGCCGCGTTGAACCAGACGGTGAACGCCCGCTCGGCCACGTGGCACAGCGGCAGGTACGACAGGACCAGGTCGCGCTCGGAGGGCGGCGGGAAGGTGAAACCGCCGCCCGTGACCAGCGTCTCCACGGCGAACTCGACGTTGCGGACCGTGAGCATGACGCCCTTGGGCGGCCCCGTCGTGCCGGAGGTGTAGACGAGCGTCATCACGTCACCGGGCTCCGCGGCGGCCATGCGCTCCGCCACCGCGCCTGGATGTTCGGCGCGGTGCCGCGCGCCGAGGGCGAGCAGCTCGGGCCAGGCCATCAGCCGCGGGTCGTCGTAGCGGCCACGGATGCCGCGCGGCTCCAGGTAGACGACGTGCCGCAGCCCGGGGCAGCCGCCGAGGACCGCCAGCGCCTTGTCCACCTGCTCCTGGTCCTCCGCGACCAGGACGCGGGCGCCGGAGTCGGACAGCAGGTGGGCCACCTCTCCGGCCGGGTTGGCGGGGTAGAGGCCGACGGTGACCGCCCGCACGGCGACGGCGCCGAGGTCGGTGTAGAGCCACTCCGGGCGGTTCTCGGAGTGGACGGCCACCCGGTCGCCCGGCTCCACGCCGAGCGCCAGCAGCGCGTGCGCGACCAGCTCCGCCCGGTCCCAGTAGCCGGCCCAGGTGACCTCGCGCCAGACGCCGAGGTCCTTGTGCCGCAGGGCGACCGCGCCGGGGGCGGAGCGGGCGCGCTCCCGCACCCTGGTCACGATCGTGGCCGTCATGCCGTCCCTCCCGGATACGCCCCGCCGAGGTACGCCTGGATGACGGCGGGGTCGCGGCGCACCTCGGCCGGGGTGCCGAGCGCGACGGGCCGGCCGAAGTCCAGCACCAGCACCCGGTCGGCCAGGTCCATGACCAGGCCCATGTCGTGCTCCACCATCACGATGGGCACGCCCAGCTCGTCGCGCACGTCCAGGACGAACCGCGCCATGTCCTCGGTCTCCTCCAGGTTCATCCCGGCCACCGGCTCGTCGAGCAGCAGCAGGCGCGGCTCCATGGCCAGCGCCCGGCCCAGCTCGACGCGTTTCTGCACCCCGTACGGCAGCAGCCGCACGGGATGGCGGCGCCACGGCTCCAGCTCCAGGAAGTCGACGATCTCCTCGACCCGGGCGCGGGCCGCCAGCTCGGCCCGGCGCGCCCGGCCCAGCCACAGGACGGCCGCCGCCGCGCCGTAACGGAAGTGGTGGTGGCGCCCGAGCATCAGGTTGTCCAGGACGGTCAGGTTGTGGAACAGCTCCACGTTCTGGAACGTGCGCGCCATGCCCATCGCGGCGATCCGGTGCGGTGGGTGCGCCAGCAGGTCCTCGCCGAGGAACGTGACGCGGCCCCGCTGCGGCCGGTACACCCCGGACAGCACGTTGAACACCGACGTCTTGCCGGCGCCGTTCGGGCCGATGACCGCGAGCAGCTCGGCCGGGCGCACGTGGAAGGTGACGCCGTCGATGGCCGTGACGCCGGCGAAGCTCAGGTGGACGTCCTCGACGGCGAGCACCGGGCCGCTCACGACAGCCACCGCTTCCTGCGCTTGTAGTGCTTGACGTCACGGAAGGAGCGGACGGCCCCGAGGTAGAACTCCTTGATGTCGTCGTCGGCCAGCAGCTCGCCCGCCGGCCGGTCCATGACGATTTTCCCGGTCTCCATGACGTAGCCGTGGGTGGCGATGGACAGCGCCATCCGGGCGTTCTGCTCCACCAGCAGCACGGTGGTGCCCTTCCGGTTGATCTCGACGACCAGGTCGCGCACCTGCGCCACCAGCGCCGGGGCCAGGCCCAGGCTCGGCTCGTCCAGCAGCAGGTAGCGGGGGCCCGCCATGAGCGCCCGGCCGATCGCGAGCATCTGCTGCTCGCCGCCCGACAGGTAGCCGGCCGTGGCCGAGCGCCGCTCGCGCAGCAGGGGGAACAGGTCGTAGACCCCGTCCAGGTGCGAGACGCGGGCGGTGTGGCCGCCGGCCCTGAGGTTCTCCTCGACGGTGAGCTCGCCCAGGATGCGGCGACCCTCCATGACCTGGCTGACGCCCCGCCGGACGATCTGGGCGGGACGCAGGTGGTGGAGGGGCTCGCCCTCCAGAGTGACCGATCCCTTGACCACCTCGCCGTCGTGGACGCCCAGCAGCCCCGACACGGCGCGCAGCAGGGTGGTCTTGCCGGCCCCGTTCGCGCCGAGCAGCGCGACGATCGAGCCGGGCGGGACGCGCAGGCTCACGCCCCGCAGGACGAGCATCACGTCGTCGTAGACGACCTCGAGATTGCGCACCTCCAGCACGGGGGCTCCCTCGGGACAGTGGTCCGCGTCACGAACGCGATGTGCACGACGTCCACTGGCACATCCGCGTTGTGCACAATGTCCACTGTCGCCCCGCCCTCAGCAAGGGGTGCGGGGACAGGAAAACAAGAGTGGAGTTCTAGGATTTCCCCTATGGCAACATGTGAACATCTTTCCCACGCCGGGGACCCGGCGGCCAAGACCCCGGACGGGTGCGAGGAGTGCCTGGCCACGGGCGGGCGGTGGGTGCACCTGCGCCGGTGCCTCGAATGCGGGCACATCGGCTGCTGCGACTCCTCGCCCAGCAAGCACGCGACCCAGCACTTCCACGTGGCGGCCCACCCGGTGGTCCAGTCGTTCGAGCCGGGCGAGCAGTGGCGGTGGTGCTACGTCGACAACCAGATGGGCTAGCTAACGCTCCAGGATGGCCTCCTCGAAGTCGAGCTGGGCCATCACCTCACGCATCACCTCGTCGTCCAGGCTGCGCTCGTCGCGCAGCCGGACGAAGACCTCCCGCTCCGCCTGCAGCATGTCGCGGCGCAGGCGCCGGTAGAGCGCGCTCGGCGTCTCCGCGCCGCCCTGCGCCGTGCCGCCGCCCAGCCGCTCCCAGGCGCTCAGCGAGCGCCGCCACGACTTCTCCTTGAGCTGGTCGATGACCTGCTTCTGGATCTCGTCCGGCTCGCCGTCGCCCTCCACGGCCCGGTCGAGCGCCTCCAGGCCCGCCGTGAGCGCCGCCTGCTGGGCGCTGGCCTCGGCCAGCGTGTCCTGGTAGCGCTCCTCCTCGCTGGACACGCGCAGCCGCCGGATCAGCGCCGGGAACGACAGCCCCTGCACCAGCAGTGTGCCGATCACGGTGGTGAACGTCAGGAACAGCAGCATCGTCCGGCCCGGCACGTCGGCGGGGATGGAGAACGCCGCGGCCAGCGACACCACGCCCCGCATGCCGGCCCAGCCGACGATCACCACCTGCGGGGTCGGCAGGGTGCCCTCGCCTCGTCCCAGCAGCCTCGGCACGTACGCCGCGGGCAGCATCCAGGCGAAGCGCACCAGCACCGTGGTCAGGAACACCACGACCGCGTACAGCACCAGCTCACCGGCGCCGTAGCCGCTGACGCCCCGCACCACCGTCACGAGCTGGAGGCCGATCAGCGCGAACACGATCGTCTCCAGGAAGAAGTCCGTGACCTTCCACACCGAGGCGGACACCAGTCGCGTGCCGAAGCCGCGCAGGTGCATCTGGTTGCCCAGGTAGAGGCCGACGATCACCACGGAGATCACGCCGGAGGCGTGGACCGACTCCGCGGTGAGATAGGCGGCGAACGGGATGAGCAGCATGAGCGTGTTCTCGACCAGCGAGTCGCGGGTGTGCCGGAACACCCAGGCGAACACGAACGCCAGCGCCAGCCCGATCCCCACCCCGGCCACCGCCGCGTACAGGAACTCGCCGGCCGCCACCGCCAGGTCCACGGTGCCGCCCACGGCCGCGCCGATGGCCACCCGGTAGGCGGTCAGGGCGGTCGCGTCGTTGAACAGGCTCTCGCCGATGAGGATCGTCAGCGGCCGGCGCGGCAGGCCCAGCCGCCGGCCCACGGCGACCGCCGCCACCGCGTCGGGCGGCGCGACGATCGCGCCCAGGGCGAACGCCGCCGCCAGCGGCAGCTCGGGCAGCAGCAGGTGCACGACCAGCCCGACGGCGGCCGTCGTGGCCAGCACCAGGCCCACCGACAGCATCGCCACCGACCGCCGTACGTCGCGCAGCCGTAGGTAGGAGCTGTCCAGCGCGGCCGAGTAGAGCAGCGGCGGCAGGAACACGAACAGCACCAGCTCGGGGTCCAGCGGCACGGCCGGGACCACCGGCGACACGATCAGCCCGGCCGCCACCAGCAGCAGCGGCGCCGGCCAGCCCTTGCGCCGCGCCACGGCGGCCACGGCCACCGCGCCGCCGGCCATGAGGAGCAGCTGGAGTCCCGTGGTCGCGTTCACCGGGCTCGGCCTGGGGAGATCGCGGGACGATGGGACACTTCAGGCCCTCCTCGGCAACGGGGTCGGGGCACTCGCCCCGCGCGGCGACGACCTTCCCGCCGCGGAACGCCGGGGGGAAGGATCGGCATCCATCATGCCGTGCCCTCGCGAACGGCCGGGCCGCGGGTCACCCGCCGGACGGCCGCCCGTCACCAGTCGCGGCGGTCGTCCCGGTCGTCGTACTGCTGGTCGGGACGCAGGCGCTCGCCTGTGGAGAACATGGGGTCACCGACGTACGGGCGCGACAGCGGCCGGCCGTCCGGCTGCTGCTGGTACTGGTGGCCGGGCTCCGGGGTGCCGAGGGCGAGCAACGGGTCCACCGGGTTGGCGGTGGGCGGGGGGTAGACCGGGTAGTCCTGGCCGGCGTAGTCGCGGGCCCCGTTGTGCTGTGCCGGATAGTCCTGCTGCCGGTACTCCTGGGCCCGGTAGTCCTGAGCCTGGTAGTCCTGAGCCTGGTAGTCCTGGGCCTGGGGGTCCTGCTGCCGGTAGTCCTGCGCGCGGTGGTCCTGCCGGCGGCTGTCCTGTGCCGGGTACTCCTGGGCCTGGTAGTCCTGGGCCTGGTAGTCCTGGGCCTGGTAGTCCTGGGACGGCCGGTCCAGCGACGCGTACCCGTCGCCGACGCGGTAGGAGTCGCCGCTGGTGTACGGGTCCTGAGCGGGGCGGTCGGTGTGCCGGGCGGCGGCCCGCTGCGGCATGGAGCGGGGCCTGCCCGCGCCGGGGATGCCGTGCATCGGCGTGCCGAGGCCGGCGGCGCCGAGGTCGGCCGCGGTGTCCGCGGCCTGGCCCGCGCTCCGCCCCTGGTAGCCGCGGTCGTCCTGAACGTACCGATCTTGTGCGGCTCTGTCCTGGGCGGCCCTGTCGTGGGTGCGGGCCGCGTAGGGGTCGGACGCCTGTGACGGGAAGCCGAGCGGGTCGGTGGAGTGCGGCGGCGCCTGGCGTTCGCGGGGAAGCTGGTAGCCGCGCTCACCGGCGACCGGGTGCGGGCCGGAGAAGGGATCCGGGTCGAGGCTGTACTGGGGGCCGCTCGGGGTGTCGTCGACGTACTGCGGGCCGGTGAACGGCTCGGAGCGCTGCGGCTCGGCGTACTGCTGCGGGGCGGCGTAGGAGCGTCCGGTGCCCGGGTCGGAGTACTGGGGGTCGGAGTACTGGGGGCCGGTGAAGGGCGCCCGCTCGCCGTACTGACCGGGCGAGGTGTCGCCGTACTGACCGGATGACGGGTCGCCGTACTGGCAGCCGGCGGCGGTGTCCGCGTACGGGGAGGAGTCGCCGTACGGGTCGCGCTGGGCGGGCGGATCGCTGTAGGAGGCGACGAGCTTGTCCTGGCGGGGCGGCGTGCCGCGGGCGACGAGCACGTCGCTGGGCGAGAGGGTGGCCGTCGGGCGCTCTTCGGGCTGCTGCTGGACCGGCGCCGGCGGGAGGGTCTGGGGGCGCTGGTACTGGCCGGTGCCCGGGATCACCTCGGTGCCCGGGTCGTGGGCGGGCACCGCCGGCTGCTCGCCGGTGGCCTCCGCGAAGCCCTCGTCGAGGGTGTCGAGCAGGCGTCCTACGTCTTCCATCGGCATGCGGAAGCTGGCGGTGCACATCTCTCCCCGCCAGAGGCTGAGGACCAGTGTGCCCTCGTGCCACGTGACCCGGAGGCACCTCTCCTGACCCCGGGCATCGAAGAAGACTTCACCGAACGACGGCAACGGGACAACTTCCGACATGGCAGACATACTGCTTTAACCAGCCTTTATTCGTCCACTCAACCCCGGATAACCCTACTTTAACCGGACTTCTCATCCTTATCCCGGACCCATCTGGTCACATAAGGCAGACCAGTTGGCGTCCCGGTCGTTCAGTGTGCCACGTGCCCCGCCGGGTGTGTCCCGCGAACGCCGGGATGCGCATGGCCGATCACACGGCGTTCGGCGCCGGGCACCCACGAATGCGGGTAGCGTTTACTGCCGTGCCGGACTCCCATCTCCCGTCAGTGGACGAACTGCTCAGCATCGCGGTCAGCGCCGTCGGAGGGAGCGAGCGGCAGGGCCAGATCACCATGGTCCAGGCGGTCCAGCGGGCCATCGACCACAAGGAGCACCTGGCCGTCCAGGCCGGCACGGGCACCGGCAAGTCGCTCGCGTACCTCGTCCCCTCGATCCGGCACGCGATGGACGCCGACAAGCCCGTGGTGATCTCCACGGCCACCATCGCGCTGCAGCGCCAGCTCGTCGACCGCGACCTGCCGCGCCTGTCCGAGGCGCTGGGCAAGGAGCTCCCGCACGCGCCGACGTTCGCCATCCTCAAGGGCCGTCGCAACTACCTGTGCCGTTACAAGGCGACCGCCGGCTGGCCCGAGGAGGACGAGCAGGACCAGCTGTTCGACCCGCGCGAGGTCAGCGCCACGGGCCGGATGGTGCAGCGCATCCAGGAGTGGGCCGAGGAGACCGAGACCGGCGACCGCGACGAGCTGGTGCCGGGCGTCAGCGAGCAGGCGTGGCGGCAGTTCTCCGTCAGCGCGCAGGAGTGCCTGGGCGCCAGCCGCTGCCCCAGCGGCGCCGAGTGCTTCGCCGAGATGGCCCGTGCGCGCGCCGGCGAGGTGGACGTGGTCGTCACCAACCACGCGCTGCTCGCCATCGACGCCATGGGCGACCTGCCGGTGCTGCCCGAGCACGACACCGTGGTGGTCGACGAGGCCCACGAGCTGGTCGACCGGGTGACGTCGGTGGTGACCGGCGAGCTGTCCGACACCACGGTCATGCTGGCCGTACGACGGGTGGGGCGGCTCATCGAGCAGCCCGTCGCCGACCAGCTCATGGAGGCCGGCGAGGACCTGAAGGCGCTGCTGGCGGCGGCGCCGGCGGGCCGCGTCGACGAGCTGCCGCAGGTGCTCGGGATGACGCTCGCGCTGGTGCGCGACGCCTCCGCGCGCTGCCTGACGGCGCTCGGGCCGCGCGGCGGCGACAAGGACGACCCCGACCGCGCCGGTCAGCGCAAGGCCGCGTTCACGGCGCTGGACGAGGTGCACGACACGGCGGTGCGGATGCTGGAGGCGTACGGCCACGCCTCGGAGAGCGACCGGGCCGAGGTGGTCTGGCTGGACGCGGGCACCGACCGGCGCCCGCCCACGCTGCGGGTCGCCCCGCTAGGCG
>NZ_JBEXDT010000055.1:0-61247 GCF_040605905.1 Nonomuraea sp. NPDC005501
CCGGTGCCGGCCGTGCGGGGCGTGGATCTGGAGGTCGAGCCGGGCGAGTTCGTCGGGCCGGGCGCGTCCGCGAGTGCGAGGCCGACGACTGCGTCATGCTGTTCCTGCCCGCGCACCCCCGCCGCCGGTGGTGCTCGGCCGCCCGCTGCGGCAACCGCGCCCGCGTCGCCCGCTACTACCAGCGGCACAAGTCCCCCTGACGCACTCGGGGCGCCCACCGCCCGTCGCCGTCGGCGGGTGGAAGCGCGGTATGCCCCTGACAGCAGTAACGCCGAGAGGGGAGGAGCAGCGAGAGATCTACACGGGGCGGGTATGGACGCCGATGCCGCCGGAGACGATCAGATTGTCGCCCGTTATGCCAGATCAAGGCCCATGCCCCGCACTGCCGGGTCCGGACTTCTGGCGGCAACAAGGATCAAGTACTGGCGGCTTTCGAGCTTGCCTCGGTGCTACCCCGGGAGGGGACGACGGCTTTGAGCGCGGGCAACGCCAGCAGCGCCAAGACCGCGGCGAGTGCCGCCACGGCCAGCATGGCGCCCGGCAGCCCGGTCGCCTGCGCCCAGTGCCCCACGTACACCGGCCCGGCGAGGTAGCCGAGATAGGCCATGGTGGACACGACCGAGGTGGCGGCACCGCGGGTGGCGGCGGGGACGTTGGCGGTGGCGAGGCCGAGCACGGTGGGGAAGAGCACGGCGGTGCCGACGGCGGCCAGGGCCAGCCCGAGCAGAGCCAGAGGGAGGGACGCGGTGTGGGCCAGCAGGGACGTCCCCGCCGCGGAGATCACCGCGCCGGCGGTGAGGACGATCCAGGCACGACGAATCTTCACCGCGCTGATCGCGAAGCGGGTGAGCGAGACGGCAAGTGCGAAGACCGCGGGCCCGGTGCCGACCAGCGCGGGTCCGGCGTGCACGGTATCGGCTAGGTAGACGGCGCTCCAGCTCTGGTGAGCGTTCTCCACGGCGAACCCGAGCGCCCCCAGTGCGCCCGCGACGAGCAGGAGCGGCAGATGAGCGCGCAGACCCGGCCGGCTGTGCGCGGCTGAGGTGCGGGCGTGATCGTGGCGGCCGGGATCGGCCTGCGTGCGATCGCCGGTGCCGATGGCGGCGCTCACGGCGCCGGCGGCGAGCACGACCAGCAAGTACGGCACGACCACGGGCAGGCCGGCGGCGTTCACCAGGCCGGTGACGAGGCTCGCCGCGACCACGGCCAAAGAGAAGAAGCCGTGCGCCCGGGTGATGACCGGACGGCCGTTGGCCCGTTCGGCGGAGCCGGCCGCCGCGTTGATGGTCACGTCCGCGGCGCCGGACGACGCGCCGAGAACCGCCAGTCCTACGGACAGGGCAGGCAGGTCGCGAGCGGTGACGGCCACGGCGACGCCGGCGATCCCGAGCGACACGAGGGTGATCGCCGTGACGCGCTGCCCCCACCGGTCCACGGCCCGGCCCACGAGAGGCATGGCGGGCAGGGCACCGGCGGCGATGAACAGCAGCGCCGTGCCGAGCTGGCCATCGGTCAGCCCGGCCTGGTCGCGGATGGCGGGAACGGACGCGCCCCACACGCCCCAGAACGCGCCGAAGACAGTGAATCCCGCGTAGGGCACCCAGGCCCGGGTGTGACCATGATCGATGCTCGCTTGTGTATCGTTACACATGAAGTGTAACGATACACAAGATAGGGTGAGGCATGGCCAAAGATCCTTCTCGGCCCCGGCCGACCATGGCGGAGGTGGCTCGTGCGGCGAAGGTGTCGGTGATGACCGTCTCCTACACCTACGCCCAGCCTGATCGCGTCTCCGAACGCACCCGGTCCAGGGTCCGCGAGGCCGCCACCCGGCTGGGATACCCCGGCCCGCATCCGGGGGCCCGCTCACTGCGCAGGGGACGGACCGGCAGCCTCGGGGTGGTCCTGGGCGAGCACCTGACCTACGCCTTCGAGGACCCCCAGGCCACCCGATTCCTGGCCGGCGTCGCCGAGGTATGCGCCGGTCACGGCCTGGGGCTCACGATCGTGCCCATCACCGGGGCGCCCTCCGACGCTGACCGGGTCGCCGAGGCCGCGGTGGACGGTTTCGTCGTCTGGACGACCAGCGACGACGACCCCGTGCTGCCGGCGGTGGCCGCCACCGGTCTGCCCGCCGTCGTGCACGGCGGACCACAGCACCGGGACGTGCCGTTCGTGGCCATCGACGACAGGGCGGCGGCCCGCGCCGTCGCCGCCGAGGCCCTCGCCGGCGCCCGGCGGCCGATGGTGCTCAGTTTCCCGCTCGATCGCGCCCGGACGCCCGGAATCCGCAACGGGCTGGATCCGGCCGAGGCTACTTTCCGCGTGACCCGTGAGCGCCTGCGCGGAGTCCGGGACGCCTGGGAGGCAACCGGGGGCCGATGGCCGCAGGTGCGAGTCGCGGTGTGCGCGCGCAACAGCGCGTGCGAGGCGGACTCCCTGGCCACCGCGCTCCTCGCGGGGCCGGACGCCCCGGACGCGGTCATGGCCATGAGCGACGAGCTCGCCCTGGGCCTGATGCGAGCGGCCGCCCGTGCCGGTCTCGCCGTCCCCGGCGACCTCGCCGTCACCGGCTGGGACGACACCGACGCGGCCGCCGCCGCCGGGCTGACGACCGTCGCTCAGAACCTGCGCGCCCAGGGAGCTCGCTGCGCGCAACTGGTCCTGGGCGAGGAAGCGGCGAATGAGACCGGCCCGATCGAGTGGCGCCTGGTCCTGCGCGACTCCACCCGCCGATGACCACGGTCAAGTGCGCGCTCCGGTCAGGGGGCCTGGAACCGCTCAACGCGCCGTGAAGGTCGCGGGCGCCGGGGACCTGCGTGGTTGCGGCGGGCCCGACAGGAGGGTTAAGCTCGCATGCTCAACTCAAAACGAGCGGCGCTTCACAGACCTCCCGATAGGAGTATACCACGGCATGAGTAAGCGTCAAGATGCTCTTGCGGAAGCCCTTGACAAGGAACAGGTGACTGTTTCGGCGCTCTACGGCCATCTCGACGAGGCCCGTGCCCGGGCCGAGGCGGCGCTGCGGACGGCGCACCTGGGCGGCGGGGCCGGCGGCACCCGGCAGGCGCGGGTGGAGCGTGAGGTGGCGGCCGCCGAGCAGACGCGGCGGCTGGCCAGGCTGCGGGCCGTGGAGCGCGGCCTGTGCTTCGGCCGGATCGACGACGTGTCCGGCCGGAGCCTGTACGTGGGCCGGATCGGGCTGCGCGACGCCGAGCACGAGTCGGTGCTGATCGACTGGCGCGCCCCGGCCGCCCGCCCCTTCTACGTGGCCACGGCCGGCGACCCCGACGGGCTGCTGCGCCGCCGCCACCTGCATCTCAAGGACCGTACGGTCGTGGGCCTGGACGACGAGGTGTTCGACCTGGAGCAGATGAGCGACGGCGACCGGCGCACGCTGGTCGGCGAGGCGGCGCTGCTGGCGGCCCTGCGGCGGGGGCGCACGGGCCGGATGGGCGACGTGGTGGCCACGATCCAGACCGAGCAGGACCGGGTGATCCGCTCGGCGCTGCAGGGCGCGCTGGTGGTGCAGGGCGGTCCCGGCACCGGCAAGACCGTCGCGGCGCTGCACCGGGCCGCGTACCTGCTCTACACCCACCGCGACACGCTGGAGCGGCGCGGCGTGCTGGTGATCGGGCCGAACGCGATGTTCCTGCGCTACATCGGCCAGGTGCTGCCGTCGCTGGGGGAGACGCAGGTGGTGATGGCAACGCTGGGCGAGCTGTTCCCCGGCGTGCGGGCGGTGGCGGCCGACGACCCGGAGGTGGCCGTGGTCAAGGGCGACGCGCGGATGGCCGAGGTGGTGGAGGCGGCGGTGCGCGCCCGCCAGCGCGTTCCTCGCGGCGACCTGGAGGTGCGCCTCGACGGGCTGACGCTGCGAGTGCCGCACGAGACGTGCCTGCGGCTGCGCGACCGGGCGCGCGCGGTGCGGCTGCGGCACAACATGGCGCGCAAGCTGTTCGTCATCGAGCTGCTCAAGGAGCTCGCCCGGGCCGAGGCGCGGGCGGTGGAGGAGTCGCTGCGCCTGCCCGAGATGGAGCTGGAGGACCCGGAGCTGGCCGAGCCGCTCGACCTGGAGGGGGACCTGGACGAGCTGGACGTGGAGCTGGCCGCCCGGCGGCTGTGGCAGGAGCCGCCGGTGCGCGAGGCGATCGACGGGCTCTGGCCGGAGCTGACGCCCCAGCGGCTGATCTCCGAGCTGCTGTCCTCCTCCGACACGCTGTGGGAGGTGTGCCCGTCGGGGGTGGACTGGCCCCTGCTCGTACGGCCGGCGGACGCGCCGTGGACGGTCGGCGACGTACCGCTGCTGGACGAGGCCGCCGAGCTGCTCGGCGAGGACGACTCCGCGGCCCGTGCCGCCGCCCGTGCCGCCGGCGCGGAGTGGGAGGAGCAGGAGCTGTACGCCCGCGAGGTGCTGGAGTCCACGGGCCTGCTGGAGGAGGGCGTCTTCGGCCGGGCCGACGTGCTCGCCGGCCGGCACGCGGACGGCGGCGAGGAGCTGACCACGGCCGAGCGGGCGGTGGCCGACCGCTCCTGGGCCTACGGGCACGTGATCGTGGACGAGGCGCAGGAGCTGTCGGCGATGGCCTGGCGGATGGTGATGCGGCGGGTCCCGGCCAAGTCGCTGACGATCGTGGGCGACATCGCGCAGACCGGCTCGGCGGCGGGCGCCGCCTCCTGGGCCGGGGTGCTGGACCCGCACCTGAAGGGCCGCTGGCGGGAGGAGCGGCTGCTCGTCAACTACCGGACGCCCGTGGAGATCATGCGGGTGGCGGCCGACGTGCTGCGCTCCGTGGCGCCGGGGGAGGAGCCGCCCGAGTCGGTGCGCGAGGGCGGCGACGAGCCGCGGGCGGTGCGGTGCGGGATCGCCGAGCTGCCCCGGCTGGTGGCGGAGGAGCTGGCCGCGATCGGCGAGGGCCGGGCGGGCGTCATCTGCCCGGACGCCCTGCACGCGCGGGTGGCGGCGCTGTTCCCGGGCGACGATCTGGAGGAGGCGGTGGTGGCGCTGACCGTGACCCGGTCCAAGGGGCTGGAGTTCGACGCGGTCGTGGTGGTGGACCCGGCGGGGATCCTGGCGCAGTCGCCGAAGGGCGGCCAGGACCTGTACGTGGCGGTGACCCGGGCGACGCGCCGGCTGACGGTCGTCCACGAGGGCGACCTGCCGGCGGTGCTGTCCCGGCTCCACCGCTGAAATCTACTTTGTAAAGGCGCCGGGCCGTCGTCCGAACTCCGTCCGGAGAGACGCTGCGGGCACAGCGCGCTCGCACGCGAGACGGCCCGGCCGGTCAGCAGCACCCCCGGGCAGCGGCACGCCTGGGCGCGCTGTCCGGACGAGGCCTGTCACTAGCATGACCTCATGGACATCTCCCGGCTCTCTACAGATGCGCGGCAGCGGCGCAGTGCCGAGTTGCGTGCGTTCCTCCGGTCGCGGCGAGACCGGGTGACGCCCGCTGACGTGGGCATGCCGGCAGGCGAGGGCCGCCGTACGCCCGGGCTGCGGCGGGAGGAGGTGGCGGTGCTCGCCGGCATAGGAGTGTCCTGGTACACCTGGCTGGAGCAGGGACGCGACATCAACGTCTCCGCCGACGTCCTGGACGCCATCGCCAGGGTGCTGCGCCTGGAGCCCACCGAGCGGGAGCACCTGTACCTCCTCGCCGGCCTCAATCCGCCGCAGGCGGCCCCGTCCGAAGGCCGGGTCCCCGACGCCGTGCGGCGACTGCTGGAGGGCTGGCTGCCGCGGCCCGCGTACGTCATCGACCGGCACTGGAACGTCCTCGCGGTCAACCGCGCGGCGGAGGTCGTGTTCCAGTGCAACGAGTACGACCACAACTGCCTGGTCAGCTTCTTCACCAACGCCCGCTACCGTGCGGCAGTCGTGGACTGGCACGACACGGCGCGAGCGATGATCGGCCTGTTCCGGGCGGACGCCGCCCGCTACCCGGACGATCCCGAGTTCGGCCGCCTGGCCTCGGACATGTGCGCCGCGAGCCCCGCCTTCGCCGAGATCTGGGCGGAACTCCCCGTGGGCGGCCCCACCCACGGCACCAAGGCCGTGGAGATCCCCGGTCTGGGGACGCTGACCTTCGAGGCCACCACCCTGCCGCTGCCCGAGCTGCCAGGCCACCGCCTGTCGCTGCACACCCCCGCACCCGGGACCGGAACGGTGGCCCTGCTGGAGCGCCTCATGGTGGTGTCAGACCCAGGTTCAGCCAACACTGCCGCGTAGGCTCGCGCCGTTCGAGGATCGTCGGCATGAAGCGATTCACGAACAGAACAGTCTTGATCACCGGCGGCACCAGCGGCATCGGATTCGCGGCCGCGCGCAGGCTCCTCGACGAGGGCGCGTACGTCGTCATCACCGGCCGCGACCAGGCCCGCCTCGACATCGCGGCAGAACGCCTGGGCTCCGAGCGGGTCCTGCCCGTCCGCGCGGACGTCAGCGTCGACGCCGACCTCGCTCTCCTCGTGCGACGCATCGAGACCTGGCGCGGCGCCCTCCACGCGGTCTTCGCCAATGCCGGAATCGCGGACTTCAGGCCGGAGTTCACCCCGGAGGACTTCGACCACACCGTCGGAATCAACTTCAAGGGAGTGTTCTTCACGATCCAGAAGGCGCTGCCGCTGATGGGCGACGGAGGCGCTGTCGTCATCAACGCCTCCTGGACCCTGCACCGCGGCCTCCCGGTGGCCTCGATCTACGCCGCCAGCAAGGCGGCCGTGCACAATCTCGCCCGCACGCTCGGCACCGACCTCGCGCCCCGTGGCATCCGCGTCAACTCCGTCAGCCCCGGCTACATCGAGACCGAGATGTACCGGTCCGCCATCGACCCCGGCGCGGAGAGCCGCATCTTGGCGGAGGTGCCGCTCGGCTCGCTCGGCCACCCGGACGATGTCGCCGCCGCCGTCGCCTTCCTGGCCTCGGACGACGCGTCGTACATCACCGGTCAGGACCTCGTCATCGACGGCGGCCTCGTGGGAGCGGCGCCCCTCGGGCTGCGCCTTTGACGGCCCTGCGACAGCCGTAGGAGTCGGGTACGGCGCTGTCCACGGCCTCAGCCTTCGCGCCGCGACCCGGGCGCCGGCCGGGGCCCCGACGGCTTCCGTACAGCGGCTCGCCGGACAAGGGCCCCGGCTGCTCGGCCGGATGGTCCACTCAGCCGCGCGAGGTCTCTTCCTTCTCCAGGTCTTCCGCGATGTCCCTGATGCGGCGGACGATCGTGTCGAGGGTGCGCAGCGTGCCGGTGTCGAGGTGCTCCATGACCCGCCGGTAGTGCTGCATGCCGGCGTCCTGGATGCGCCCGATGAGGTCGGTGCCCTCGGCGGTCAGCTCGACCCGGCGCACGCGCCGGTCGTGGGGGTCCTCGTGCCGGCTGACCAGTCCCTGGGCGACGAGGCGGTCGACGATGCCGGTGACCGTGCCGAGGCCGACGCCGAGGTCGTGGGCGAGCTCCTGGCCCGAGGCGGAGCCGTGGAGGGCCAGGACCATGACGACCTTGAGCTGGCGCATCGTCAGGTTGGAGCTGAACAGGGGAGACGGGTGCCGGGCGAAGGCCCGCCCGAGGCCCCGCTGGGTCTCCGTGATCCGGCGGATCAGGTCTTCGCGTTCGTCGTCCACTCTCACCTCTTCGCTTCCTGAGAAGCTTATCAGGAAGCTCGCCTTGTCCTAAATATTCGTATGGGGCGAAGTGTTAGTCTCGGGGCGAACACTTGGAGGGACCCCTCATGACCGCACTCGCCCGGTTGAGCCTCGCCAACCGCACGCTTGTCATCCTGGTCGCGGTCGTGCTCAGCGCATTCGGCGCGTTCACGATTCCGCAGTTGAAACAGCAGTTGCTGCCGTCCTTGGCCTTCCCCGGCGCCTTCGTGATCGCCTCCTATCCCGGGGCGTCCCCGGAGATCGTGGAGGACCAGGTCACCGAGCCCCTGGAGGACGCCTTCCAGGGACTCGACGGCATGGAGCAGATGACCTCGACGTCGAAGGAGGGCCTGGCGCAGATCCAGGTCGCCTTCGCCTTCGGCACGGACGTCGAGGCGTCGTTGAACAAGATGCAGCAGGCTGTCAGCCGGGTGCAGCCCCAGTTGCCGTCCGGGGTCGAGCCGCAGGTCGGGGCCGGGAACACCGACGACATCCCGGTGATGGTGCTGGCGGTGGGCGACGGCGGCGACTCACGGGCGATGGCCGACAAGCTGCGCCAGGTCATGCTGCCGGAGTTGCAGGGCATCAAGGGTGTACGGGAGGCGACGGTCACGGGCACCCGGGACGAGGTCGTGACGATCACCCCGGACCTGGGCAAGATGGCGAAGGCCGGGGTGTCGGCCACGCAGATCCCCGAGGTGCTGAGGGCCAACGGCACGCCGGTCCCGGCCGGGACGCTCACCTCCGACGGCAGGTCGCTGACCGTGCAGGTGGGCGCCCGGGTCGACTCGGTGGCGAAGCTGAAGGCCCTCTACCTGACGCCCGCCCAGCCGCAGGCCCCCTCCACCGCTCAGCCGCAGGCGAGCCGCCCCCAGAGCGGCCAGCCGCAGAGCGCGGGCCAGCCCCAGGCCGGCCAGCCCCAGAGCGGGCAGCCGCAGTCGGGCCGGCCGCAGACGGCGCAGGCTCAGCCGGTGGTCAAGGCGTTGAAGCCGGTCAAGCTGGGTGACGTCGCCACCGTGGAGCGGGGCCTGGCCGAGCCGACCTCGATCACCCGTACCAACGGCAAGACCAGCCTCGGCGTGTCGGTGACGATGACGCCCGACGGCAACGCGGTGAGCATCTCGGGCGACGTACGCGAGAAGCTGCCCGACCTGACCAAGGCCCTCGGCGACTCCTCCGACACGGCGGTCGAGGTGGTCTTCGACCAGGCGCCGTACGTGCAGGAGTCGATCGAGAACCTCACCACCGAGGGCCTGCTCGGCCTGGCGTTCGCGGTGCTGGTCATCCTGGTGTTCCTGCTGTCGATCCGGTCCACGCTGGTGACCGCGGTGTCGATCCCGCTTTCGGTGATCATCGCACTGATCGCGTTGTGGGCCGGCGACTACTCGCTGAACATGCTCACGCTCGGCGCGCTGACCATCGCGGTCGGCCGGGTGGTGGACGACTCGATCGTCGTCCTGGAGAACATCAAGCGCCACCTCGGCTACGGCGAGCCCAAGCTGCGGGCGATCCTGTCGGCGGTCCGGGAGGTGTCGGGCGCGGTGACGGCCTCGACGCTGACGACGGTGGCGGTGTTCGCGCCGATCGCGGTGGTCGGCGGCATGGTCGGCGAGCTGTTCGGGCCGTTCGCGATCACGGTGGCGGTGGCGCTGCTCGCCTCGCTGCTGGTGTCGCTGACGGTGATCCCGGTGCTGGCGTACTGGTTCCTCAAGGCCCCCGACCTGACGCCCGAGCAGGCGCGCGCCCAGCGTGAGGAGGCCGAGGCCAAGGAGCTGCGCAGCCCGCTGCAGCGCGCCTACCTGCCGGTGCTGCGGTTCGCGACGCGCTACAAGCTGGTGACCGTGCTCGTCGGGGTGGCGGTGTTCATCGGCACGATGGGCCTGACGAGCCGGCTGGAGACGAACTTCCTCGACTCCTCCGGCCAGAACACGGTGTCGGTGACCCAGCGGATGCCCGTCGGCACCGACCTGGCGACCACCGACGCGGCGGCCAAGAAGGTCGAGGGCGTGCTGACCGGCCTGGACGGCGTCGAGTCGTACCAGGTGACGGTGGGCGGCGGCAACGCGCTGCAGGGCGGCTTCGGCGGGGGCGCCGGCGCGGACCGGGCCTCGTACTCCCTGACCCTGGCCGAGAACGCCGACACCCCCAAGGTGGAGCAGGCGCTGCGCGATCGGCTGGCCGGCATGAAGGATGTCGGCGAGGTGCGCGTCGGCGGCTCGGGCGGCGGCTTCTCCTCCGACACGGTGGACGTGATCGTGCAGGCGCCCGACAGCGCGGCGCTGCGCTCGGCGGCCGACCAGGTCAAGGCGGCCATGGGCGAGGTGACCGGACTGCGGGACATCACCTCCAACCTGGAGGCCAGCGCGCCCCGCGTGGACGTGCGGGTGGACCGTGAGAAGGCCGCGGCCAAGGGCCTGACGGAGGCGCAGATCGGCCAGAGCGTGGCGCAGGCCTTCCGCGGCGCCCCCCTCGGCCAGCTCACGCTCGACGGGCGGGCCAGCGACCTGGTGCTGCGCACCGGCGACGCTCCCGACGACGTCAAGGCGATCGAGAACCTGAAGCTGCCCACCGCCGCCGGCCTGGTCAAGCTGTCGTCGGTGGCCGAGGTGAAGCAGGTGGCCGGGCCCACGCAGGTCACCCGCATCGACGGTGACCGCTCGGCGACCGTGTCCGCCAAGACCACGAGCAGCGACCTGGGCAGCCTCACGCAGACGCTGGACACCCGCCTGAAGAAGCTGAACCTGTCCGGCGGCGTCAATTACAAGATCGGAGGCGCGTCTGCCGATCAGCAGGAGGCGTTCTCCGACCTGGGCATGGCGATGCTGGCGGCCATCGCGATCGTCTTCCTGATCATGGTGGCGACGTTCCGCAGCTTCGCCCAGCCGCTCATCCTGCTGGTGTCGATCCCGTTCGCCGCGACCGGCGCCGTCGGCCTGCTGGTGGCCACCGGAACCGCGATGGGCGTGCCGGCGCTGATCGGCATGCTGATGCTCATCGGCATCGTGGTGACCAACGCGATCGTGCTCATCGACCTCATCAACCAGTACCGCGATCAGGGCCTGGGCATCGTCGAGGCGGTCATCGAGGGCGGCCGGCGCCGCCTGCGGCCGATCCTCATGACGGCGGTGGCCACGATCTGCGCGCTGACGCCGATGGCGCTGGGCGTGACGGGATCGGGCGGGTTCATCTCGCAGCCGCTGGCGATCGTGGTCATCGGCGGCCTGATCACCAGCACGCTCCTGACGCTGGTGCTCGTGCCGACGCTGTACGTGATGGTGGAGCGGGCCAAGGAGCGGATGCGGCGCCGCCCGGCCGAGCCGAAGGCGGAAGAGCCGAAGGTGCTCGCCCCCACCCCGTGAAACGCGGCTGACCGAACGCGGCTGACCGGCGGGGCGTCACATCCCGCCGGTCAGCCCACTCGGCGGAGGGTGGCGATGTAGTCGACCGTCGAGTTCTCGTCATAGGTGGCGTCGGTGAGTTCCCAGCCTGTGCCGGAGGCCAGTTCGGCGAGCTCGCGTGGTGCCAGGCACAGGTAGTGGAACCAGGGTGTCGCCACGTCGCGATAGCGGATCCGCATGGTCCGCTGTCCGGCGATGCGGCCGGCCCGCAGGTTCCGTTCGTTGTAGGGCAGATGCTGTGGATCGTCGCAATCGGTCCTGTTGTTGCCCTGGCCGACGATCACGGCACCGGGTGCGGCCATCGCGGCCAGAGCCCGCAGGAACCGCGGAGCCCGCTCGCGGCTTTCCAGCAGGCCCAGGTTGGCGCCCAGGAGCAGGAAGCTGTCGTAACGCGCCCCCGTCGCGGCGTGTTCGTCGACCGTGCCGAGAACGGCTGACCGGATCCCTTGCTGCCTGCACACGTCTAGCGCGCCAGGGGAGATGTCGATCGCGGTGACGGCGTGGCCCCGGTCGAGCAACGCGCGCGCGGCTCGTCCTCCGCCGGCCCCGATGTCCAGGACCTTGCCCTGGAGCAGATCCAATGCCCGGCGTTGCTCGGCCGGCCACTGCTCGATCGGCGCGAGCCAGGGCGCGACGGGAAGGGACTTCACCAGGCCGTCGTCGCGTTCCACGATCTGGAGGACCGGGGCGGCGTCCGAGGTCAGAGATGCCCGGTAGGCGTCGCGCAGCATGTCCCCGATCGCGTCGCCGGTGCGAGGACCGAGGCGATCCTCCTGGTCGCGCGGCTCATCTTCCGCGAGACGTCCAGAAGTACGGAGGTCGGGAGCGTGCACAGTGTCTCCTTGGCCGGAACCGGGGCGGATCATCACGTCGCGACGGGCAGGGGAAGAGGCGTCCGGCCGCCCTGCCGGGCGAGGCGGCGGAAGAAGCCCAGGATTCCCGGCTGCGAGCCGCCGCAGTGCGGTCCGGGCGGTGTGCTCGTCGCCGAGCAGGTCCGCGATGATGCCGATCACTCCGGCCGGCTCCTCGCCGTGGGCGGACCGGATGGCCTGCAGCGCGCGCTCGCGGGGCAGATCGGAGTCGTCCTCCAGCGTGACCGGCCGCATGTGCCACGTCGCGAACAGCAGCGTCATGGCGAGGGCGTGCAGGTCGTCGGTGTCTCGTGGCGGCTCGTCGCGCCGCTGCCGCGCCGGCGCATAGCCATGCGTCCCTCCGGGGAGGTGCAGGCCGTCGTAGGCGGCCACGCCGAAGTCGACGACGCTGACCCGGTCACCGTCGATCACCACGTTCTTCGGTGCGAGGTCGCGCATGACGACGCCGCGCGCATGAAGATCGAGGAGGATCCGCGCGAGTCGCCGGCCGAGCGTTTCGAGGCGACGCCGATCTGCGGCGCCAGGATGCGCGTCGATCGGGTACGGACCGTTCCGGGCGACGTCCTCGGCGAGATTGACCGGGCCGGCGTCGGACGTCACCAGGAACTCGTCCTGTCCGTGCCGGAAGTGATCCAGGAATCGCGGGACACCGGGGCAGTCCTTGAGCGCCTGCAGGACCCGGCGTTCGTTGCGCAGCCGCATGCGGATGTCGCCCGAGGTGGCGGTTTCGTCCACCAGGGCGCGGGCCTGCTTGATGACGACGTACGTCCCGTCGCGCTGATCGACGGCTCGATAGACGTTGCCCCGCGCGGATTCGAAGATTCCCTCGACGACCCGGTAGTGGTGGCCGAGAACCACCGGCTCCTCCGGAGCGCTCTCGTCACCCGGGCGCAGGCCGGTGAACGGATCGACGACCCAGGCCGGCTGCTCGTAGCGCAGGCCGGCGCGCCCCTCGAACTCCTCTCCGCCGGGCCCGTCGATCCGGGCGGCCAACCGTCCCCGCGCGCCGGAGTCGCCGGCCTTCTTGAACGGGCCATACCGGTAGTACACCGGGGAGTCCTGGTCCACCCGCCGATCGCTGAGCACCCGCGGCCCCGGATGACCACGCAGAAGTTCGGCCAGCTCCAGGCCCAGCCCGCGGACACGCCGCTGGTCCGGGTAGATCGTGAACGCCTTCCCGACGCTCGCCGGGGCGCTGTAGCCGTTGTTCAGCCTGTCGAGGACCTGGTGCGAGCGTGCGAGCTTGAACACGCAGCCCTCGGCCAGAAGGAGGGGAACGAGTTTCTCGACCAGCTCCGAGTAGGTTGCCGACCGGGAGGAGACGTGCAGTTTCCAGCCATGGTCGGGCAGCGGGACACCATCGGGACACACCGTCAGCCACGTCGGTCCGAGCCGGATGCGATGGCCGGTCCGGACATGCTCTTCGACGATTCTCTCGATGGCTTCGGAGTCCCTCGCTGACACCTCAGACATTGACGCCATCACGCCAGAAGAGCATGCCGGACCTTTTCTCCCAGGACGTTCAGCACGGCCTCGACAGCGGGCCAGGTGCCGTCGGTCGCCTACGACCAGGTGCTGTCGGCCGCCTGGGACCAGGTGCTGTCGATCTGCAGCCGCCCCTCCTGCGCCATGACGGTCTCGGGGAATCCGACGGTCGGCTCCAGCACGTTCGTACCTGCTTCACGGGGTTCCAGAGCAAGCAGAGTGTTCAAAGCAACTCCCTCTCCGTCGGCGCCGCCACGGCGCTTCCGACGATCTCCCTCTGTATAGCATTCTGACGATCTTCGTCGCCATTCTTGACTTCTGTACCACTTTGTGTGGCGAGTCAGCGGACCGGGGACAGGCGCAGCGCCGCCTTGCGACCGGTCAGTGAGACAACGCGCACGCCGATTCCGTTGACCGATCCGGAGGCTCCCGCGCCGAGCGTCGCCTGTGAGCTCACGCCCGGTCCTGTGCCCTTCACCCGAACGACCTGCCTGGTGAAGGTGATGGACAGCCTGGTGATGCCGTAGCGGGAGCTGACCCGGAACGACACGGGCCTGGAGAGGGTGAGTTTGCACCTGCCGTCGAAGCAGGCGCGGAGATTCGGGCCCGTAGCGGCCGCTGTGCTGACCACGGGCGCCTGGCCGGCCGCCCCCAGGCCACCGGTGATGCTTGAGGAGAACACGAGTAAGGCAGCGATCGTGTGGGACATGATCCTCCGTACGGGCGCTTCAAGGGATGTCTGCTTCATTCTCGACCCTGTGTCAGAACCGGGGATCCGTCCAGGGGCCGCCAGGGCGAGCTCACTCGCCTGATCACTCCTGAGAGCGATGTCCGGTATCCCGGAATTCCGGGATAGTGGGCGGATGCCGGTGCTGTCGTCGCGCACGACCGAAGTCGCGATCACGGGTGCGGTGACCGTGGCCACCGTGGGCCCCCTCCTGGTGCCCGAGCCGCGCGCCTGGTGGATCGTGGCGCTGGGCTTCCTGGCCTCGGCGCCGGTGTGGTGGCGGCGCCGGGCGCCGATGGCCACGGGGCTGCTGGTGGGCGCGGCGATGACCGTCATGGTCATGTGGGAGAAGCCGTTTCTGCCGTTCGGGCCGCTCGTGGCCGTGTACACCGTCGCCGAGCTCAGCCCGTTGCGGGTGCGGATGGCCGCCATCCCGATCGTCGCCGCCACGGTGGGGGTCT
Source organism: Nonomuraea sp. NPDC005501 (assembly GCF_040605905.1). NCBI lineage: Bacteria > Bacillati > Actinomycetota > Actinomycetes > Streptosporangiales > Streptosporangiaceae > Nonomuraea > Nonomuraea sp. NPDC005501. The sequence goes on from NZ_JBEXDT010000055.1 coordinate 14,580, forward strand.
CGCTGGCCCTGCCCGCCGAGGACGACCAGACCGTCCGGCTGATCGGGACCGCGTTCGTGGCCGCCTACGCGCTGGGCACCAGCGCCCGCGCCCGCCACTCCCGCCTGGCCGAGCTGGCCGAACGGGCCCGCAGGCTGGAGCAGGAGCACATCGCGGCGGTGGCCGGCGAGCGCACCCGCATCGCCCGCGACATGCACGACATCGTCACCCACTCCGTCGGGCTCATGGTCGTGCAGGCCGAGGCGGGGCCACTGGATCCGGCGCGGGCCGAGGCGGCCTTCGAGGCGATCGCCGAGACCGGCAGGGGGGCGCTCGTCGAGCTGCGCGGGCTGCTGGCCGCGCTGCGCTCAGCGGGCGGCGACCTCGTGGAACCCCGCCTCGACGGCCTGCCGGGACTGCTCGAGCGCACCGGCCTCGAGACGACGCTGACCGTCGAGGGCGATCCGCGGCCCATCACCGGTGGCGTCGAGGCGGCCGCCTACCGGATCGTCCAGGAGGCCCTGACCAACGTGCTCAAACACGCGGGTACTCCCGCCGTCCACGTGCGGGTGCGGTGGGGCGAGCAGGGGCTGGACATCGAGATCGCCGACGGGGGCGGCGGGCCGAACGGGCACTCCGGCGGGTACGGCCTGGCCGGGATGCGGGAACGCGCCGCCGCGTGCGGCGGCACGCTGCACGCGGGGAGCGGCGACAACGGCGGATTCGTGGTCAGGGCATCCTTTCCTGTTTGATGGTGATCATGCTGCGTGTGCTCGTCGCCGACGACCAGGATCTCTTCAGGGCCGGCTTCGGCCTGATCCTCGGCTCGCAACCGGACATGGAGGTCGTCGGCGAGGCGGCCGACGGCGAGTCCGCGGTGGCCGCCGCCGTCGAACTGCGGCCCGACGTGGTCGTGATGGACGTGCGCATGCCCGGCATGAACGGCATCGAGGCCACCCGGCAGATCTGCGCCGCCACCACGGCCAAGGTCCTGGTGCTGACCATGTTCGACCTGGACGAGTACGTCTACGACGCCGTGCGCGCCGGAGCCAGTGGCTTCCTGCTCAAGGACATCCGCAGGGACGAGTTGGCGGAAGCCGTCCGCACCATCGCGGCCGGTGACTCGCTGCTGTCCCCCGCCGCCACCAGGCGACTGCTGGAGGACCTGGTCAGGCGGCCCAGCCACGACGTCGCGCCGCGCCTGGCGGCCAGGCTGGGCGAGCTGACCGACCGTGAGCGCGAGACGCTGCGGCTGGTGGCCCGCGGGCTGTCCAACGCCGAGATCGCCGCCGAGCTGGTCGTCACCGAGCACACGGTCAAGACCCACGTGAGCCGCATGCTGTCCAAGCTGACCCTCCGCGACCGGGTGCAGGCGGTCGCCTTCGCCTATGAGTCCGGCCTCGTCGTCCCCGGTGGGAGTGACACAGGAGATCACGCTCACGACTGACGCGCCCGCCGGGGCGTTGTCCAGATCATCGAGGTGTGAACAAACTCGCTCCTGTCGCGGCCGCTCTGCTGTCGGCGCTCCTCCTGCATCTGGGGACCGGGCTCCATCCGGTGCCCTGGCTGACCTGGGTGGCGTTCCTGCCGGTCCTGCTCCTGGTGGGCAGGGTGGGCGCCGGCACGGCCTTCGCCTCGGCGGCACTGGCCTGGCTGGGCGGTCAGACGCAGATGTGGTCCTACTACTCCAGCACCATCGAGACCCCCCTGGTCGTGACGGCGTCCATCATCATCGGCACGTCGATCGCGTTCGGCCTCATCACCCTGCTCTTCCGCACCCTCCTGGCCGGAGGGCGCCCGGTCCTCGCGACGCTGGCCGTGCCGGCGGCATGGGTGGCGCTGGAGTACGCGATCTCGCTGTCGGCGCCGCACGGCGCCTGGTGGAGTCTCGCCTACACCCAGGCGGACGTGTCACCCGTGCTGCAGACCGCCGCGCTCACGGGGGTCTGGGGCATCACGTTCCTGCTCCTGCTGGTGCCTGCCGCCATCGCCGCCGTGCTCGCGCCGGGCGCGCCCGGCAGGCTGCGGGTCGCCGTCACGGCGGGCGCGATCCTGGGCCTGGCGCTCGGCCACGGAGTCTGGCGTTCGACGGGCCCCGCCGACGGCCTCGGCCGGCAGGTCGCGCTCGTCTCCACCGACGACCCGCCCGACTCGGTCGAGCTGAGCTCCCCGCAGGGACGAGAACTCTCGCGCCGCTACACCTCTGCGATCCAGGCCGCCGCGGCCGGGGGCGCCCGCGTCGTGATCCTGCCGGAGAAGACCTTCCGCACCGACTCTCCGCCGCCACGGGGCGGGCCCGGAGTGGACGTCGTCGTCGGCGCCGTCCTCCGCAAGGGCGACGTGACGGTCAACGCGGCCCTGGCCTACCCGGTGGAGTACGACAAACAGCACCTGATTCCCGGTCTGGAGTCGGAGCTGACTCCCGGCAGGAGCCTGACCTTCCTGCCCGGCTCCACGTGGGGCCTGATCATCTGTAAGGACCTGGACTTCCCCGAGCTGGTCCGCGACTACCGCAGCAGGGGAGCCACCGCCTTGCTCGCCCCCGCGTGGGACTTCGGCGACGACGCCTGGCTGCACAGCCGGATGGCGATCACCCGCGGGGTCGAGAGCGGCCTGTCGGTCGCCCGAGCCGCCCGCGGGGGACTGCTGGTCGTCAGCGACCCGCGGGGACGTGTGCTGGCCGAGGCGCGCAGCGCCAAGGAGATGACCACGGTCACCGCCGCACTGCCCGGCCGCGCGCGGACCACCCTGTACGGGCGGCTGGGCGACTGGGCGGCCTGGGCCTCGGCCGGGCTGCTGCTCCTGGGACTGGCCGGGGTCATGCGTGGCGCCGCCCGCCGGCGTTCCGCTGATCAGCCGTAGACGTGACAAGTCGGTGTTGTATAGCCTTTCTGGAGGTTCTCCCGGGACTCAAGGGGCCTATGAACAGGCTGGCTGATGAGGACTTGGCGCTGCTGCTGCTGATCCGGTCCTTCGAACGGAAGCTGCTCGCGCTCTTCGAGCGGGGCGAGCTCAACGGCACCACCCACACCTGCCTCGGGCAGGAGTACGTTCCCGTCTCCCTGCGCCCGCTGCTGAGCGATGGTGACTGGGTGTTCAGCAACCATCGCGGTCATGGCCACTACCTGGCCCGGTTCGAGGACCCCGAAGGGCTGCTCGCCGAGATCATGGGCCGGAAGGGCGCCGTGTGCGACGGCGTGGGGGGCAGCCAGCATCTGCGCCGCGACCGCTACCTGTCGACCGGGGTGCAGGGGCAGAGCCTGCCGGTGGCCGCCGGTGTCGCCCTGCACCTGAGGCGGCACGAGCCCGGCGCGCTCGCCTGCGTGTACATCGGTGACGGGACGTGGGGCGAGGGAGCGGTGTACGAGGCGTTGAACATGGCGGGGCTCTGGCGGCTGCCGCTGCTCGTGGTGGTGGAGCACAACGGCATCGCCCAGTCGACGCCGACCGAGCTGCAGATGGCGGGCACCGTCGCGGGGCGGGCGGCCGCTTTCGGGATCGGGCACACGCGGGTGTCGAGCCTGGATGTCGCCGACATACGACGGCAGCTGGCGCCCTTGGTGGAGACCGTCCGGGGTGGCTCGCCGTCGGTGGTGGAATTCGCCACGCACCGCCTCGGCCCGCACAGCAAGGGTGACGACACCCGCCCGCCGGACGCCGTTCGCCCCGACTGGTACGCCTCCTACCAGGCCGAGCATCCCGGCCAGTCGGCCCGGATCGAGGCGGCGGCCCGCGCCCGCGTGGACGCGATCGCCGAAGAGGTGGCCGCCCGCCCCCCGGCCGCCCGGACCGCCGCGTGAGGGTCGGCGAGAACCTCAACCAGGCCCTGCACGGCCTGCTCGGCGACGACCCGGGCGTGTACGTCCTCGGCGAGGACATCCTGGATCCCTACGGCGGCGCCTTCAAGATCACCCGCGGCCTGTCCACCCGCTTCCCCGACCGGGTCCTGACGACGCCGCTCAGCGAGGGCGCGATCGTCGGCGCCGCCTCGGGCCTCGCGCTGGCGGGGGAGAAGGCCATCGTCGAGATCATGTTCGGTGACTTCGCCGCGCTCGCCTTCGACCAGATCGTGAACTTCGCCAGCAAGTCCGTCTCCATGTACGGCCGGCGCGTCCCCATGCCGGTGATCATTCGCTGCCCCTCGGGGGGCAATCGTGGCTACGGCCCCACCCACAGCCAGAACCTGCAGAAGCACTTCGTCGGCGTGCCCGGCCTGTCGCTCTTCGAGATGTCGCCGTTCCACGACAACCGCGCCGTCCTCGACCGCATGCTCGCGCTGGAAGAGCCCTGCCTGCTCTTCGAGGACAAGGTCCTCTACACCCGCCGGATGTACGACGTGGACGAGCTGTTCACCCGGGACCTCGTGGGAGACGTCGCCGTGGTGCGGTTCGACGGCGACCTCGACTACGCGGTGATCGCTCCGGGTGGCGTGGCGCACCGGGCCATCGCCGCCATGCGGACGCTGCTGCTCTCCCATGACCTCGCCGGGGCGGTGCTGGTCCCGTCGCGCCTGTACCCGTTCGACCCCGCCGCGCTGCTGCCGCTGCTCGGTCAGGCGGGACTGATCTGCGTGGCGGAGGACGGCAGCGCGGGCGGCACCTGGGGCGCGCACCTCGCCGCCGACCTGCACACCCGGCTGTGGGGCTCGCTCCGGCGGCCGATCCGCCTGGTCAGCTCGGCCGACAGCGTGATCCCCGCGGCCGCTCACCTGGAGCGCGACGTGGTGCTCCAGGACAGCACGATCTGCCGGGCCGTACTGGAGGCGCTCGATGGGTGAGATCCGGGTCCCGAAACTGAACAACAACGACTCGGAATACACGCTGCTGGAGTGGCTGGCCGAGGACGGCGCGCCGGTGCGCCGGGATGACCCGCTGGTGACGCTGGAGACGTCGAAGACGGTGGACGAGCTGGTCAGCGAGCAGGACGGGGTGCTCACCCAGCTGGTGCGGACGGGTGCGACGTGCACCCCCGGCCAGCTGATCGCCCGAGTCGGCCCGGTGCCCGCCGCCCGGCCGAAGCCTGACGGCGAGCCGGGGCCCGAGCCGGAGCCGGTCCCCGAAGCGGGCGGGCCGATCGTCACGGCCCCCGCGCGCGCGTTGCTGGACGAGCTCGGCCTCGACCCCGCACTGGTGGCCGGGCTGGAGGTCAAGGTGGTGCGGCGAACCGACGTGGAACGGCTCGCCGCCGCGATCTCCACCGCCGGTGGGCAGACTCGTGCGCTGTCCAACCACCAGCGCGCGGTCGGCCGGACCGTGACCCGGTCGCACCAGACCATCCCCGCCGGCTACACCGCGATAAAGGTGGACGTCACCCCCGCCCTGACGACGGCCCGGACCCTGACCAGGCGACTACGCAGGCTGGTCGGCCTTCCTGACCTGCTCATCGCCGCCGTCGCCCGGCTGCACGCCGACTTCCCGATGTTCTTCGCCGAGCTCGTCGACGACCGGACCGTCCGCATCCCCGATCGGCCACGCGTAGGGGTGACGATCGACATGGGAACCGGCCTCTACGTGCCGGTGATCCGCGATCGCCTGACCGTGCCGGACATCGCCGAGCGCCTGGCCGAGTTCCGCAGGCTGGCCCAGCACGGCGGGTTCGGCGAAGAGCACCTCACGGGCGGGAACATCGTCGTCACCCTCCATCACGACGCCGACATCATCATGGCCGTCCCGATCGTCTTCCCCGGCCAGGCCTGCGCCGTCGCCCTCACCTCACCACAGCCCGAAGGCGGGCGGACGGTGGCGGCGATCGGCCTGGCCTATGACCACCGGCTGGTCAACGGCAGGGAGGTCGTCCTGTTCCTGCAGGCGCTGAAGGAGACCCTAGAGCGTCCGCCCGAGGGCCTGTAGCCCGACCAGGTCGTCCGGGGTCGCGTCGGCGCTCCTGTCGAGCAGCACCGGCAGCCTCGACCGCAGCGCCACCACCGCCACCACCGTGATCGCCAGGGCGAACAGCAGGTACATCAGCCCCACCCCCCGCCCGGCGCCGGTCCCGATGAGCGCCCCGACGGTCGGGGCGAGCGCCCCGTCGGGGGCGAGCAGCGGGTCGAAGACCGCCGCGCCGTACGGCGCCACGAGCCCGAAACCGAGCGGCAGGGTGGACCAGGCGATCAGCGTGTTCAGCGCGAACACCCGCCCGTGGAACCGCTGCGGCACCTTGACCTGCACGATCGTGGCATAGATGCCGTTCAGCAGCGTCACCCAGAGCGACATCCCGAACGCCCCGATCCCGATCGTCACCAGATCCGCCCGCAACCCCGTCACCAGGCAGAACACCGCCAGCGCCAGCGTGCACCACAGCACCGCCCGCATCCGCCCCCGCCTCGGGCCGCCCCAGGCCGTCATGGTCAGGCCGGCGACGAAGACCCCCAGCCCGGACACGAACGAGATCCGCCCCACGTCCGCCAGCGTGCCGAAGGAGAGCACCAGCGGCGAGATCAGCAGGAACAGGGGCGACAGGAAGATGTTGAGCACCGCGAAGTAGACGAGCATCTGACGGAACCCCGCGTTCCCCCAGGAGTAGCGGAACCCGGCCGCCATCTCCGCCAGCACCGGCTCCTTCCGGCGCCAGGCCATCGCGGCGGGGAAGCGCACCAGCGACGTCACCCCGATCGCGAACACGTAGCTGGCCACGTCCAGCACGAGTATCCCTTCCAGCCCGATCGCGGCCATCAGCCCGACGGCCGCGAGGGGGACGAGCAGCTGCGTCATGCCACCGGCCATCTGGACGATGCCGTTGGCGTGCCCGAGGTAACGCTTGGGGACGAGTTGCGGCACGGCAGAGGTGTAGGCCAGCCGCTGGAACGTGAGCGCCACGGACAGCACCGCGAGGAGGGGGTAGACGTGCCAGGTCTGCAGGTTGCCCGTCCAGAGGAGTGTCCCGAACACGAGTTGGGCGCCGACGGCGGCGGCGTCACCGCCGAGCATGACGGCCCGGCGGTTCCCCCGGTCGACGATCGCGCCCGCCAGCGGGGCGACGACCATCCCCGGCAGCAGCCCGATCACGGAGAGCAGGGCGAACTGCGCCAGCGAGCCCGTGGTCAGATAGATCCAGATGGGGATGGCGAACCCGGTCAGCGCCGACCCCAGCAGGGACACCAGCTGACCGGTGGCGACGGCCGTGAACCGCTTCATGCTCGGCTGCGGCCCGGCCGGCGCGGTCCGCGCCCCGGCCCGCGACACCTCCCGCAACCGCCAGCTGACCCCGCCCACGGCCTCCGCGCCCGCCCCAGGCTCTGCGACGGGCTCTGCGACGGGTCCTGATGCCGGGGCCGGGGCAGAAGCCGGGGCAGTTGCCGGGGCTGGGTCGGGCTCGCTCGGTGCGAGGGCGAGATGCGTGCGGGTGACGATCTCGGCGAGCTCAGCCGCCCGATATTTCAGGAAAAAGTGGCCCGCCTCGTCCAACTCCACCACGGCGGCCGTGGGCGTGAGGAAGTGCCACTCGCGATACCGCTCCTCGAAGTACTCGGTCGCCGGGTCGTGCTCTCCGGCCACGCTGATGATCGGCGCCCGCAGCCGCTCCACCGAGCTCTCGAACAGCCCGGTGAAATACTCCTCGGCGGCCTCGCTGTCGCGCCGCATGTTCCTGATGATGTGCCGGGCCTGTCCCGGCTCCAGGTCGCCCATGTCCAGACCCATGGACGTCAGCCAGTTGACATAGCCGCGGTCGCTCCGCAGGAACTCCCGTCTGGCCAGCCTGGACAGCGCCGCCATGGGCCCGCTCCGGGGGCGGGCGAACGGGAAGATCGCCCCGATGTACACCGCTTCGAGCTCCCGTCCCGCCGCCTCCAGCCGACGCGCGATCTCGACGATCAGGGCCGACCCCACGCCGCAGTGCCCGTACAACGCGACCGGTCCGCGGACCTTCTCCTGGATCTCGCGCACGCACCGGGCCGCCACCTCCTCCAGCGGCAGCCGCTCCTCGTCCAGGCCGACGTCATGCCCGGGGATGGCGAGCGACCACAGGGCGTACGTCTCCGGCAGGGCGTCGGCCAGCGGCTGGTACACCACCGCCGCGCCTCCGCCGTACGGCACGCACACGTAGGTGAGCTCAGGAGGAGCGGCACGGCGAGGCGTCAGCTCGTGCAGGAGCCCGCGCGACGCGGTGGCGGTGCCGTCGACCAGCGCGGCCAGCCCGCGGATGGTCGGGTGCTTGAACAGGTCCACCACGGCGATGGGCGCCGCGCCGGGCGGCGACACCCTGCGCAACCTGGCCACCACCTTGATCGCCAGCAGGGAGTGCCCGCCGACGTCGAAGAAGTCGTCATCGACGCCGAAAGCCGCGCCGTCGCGGGCCGACACGTCCAGCACCTCGGCCCAGACCGCGGCGACCAGGCGCTCCGCCTCCGTGCCGGGTGGGACGCGCCCGCCCGGTTCCGCGTCGCCCGCCGATGACGTGGGGGCGGGCAGGCGCCGCCGGTCCACCTTGCCGTTGGCCGTCAGGGGCAGGTGGGAGAGGGGGACGAAGCGGGTGGGGATCATGTACGCGGGCAGGGTCTCGGTGAGGTGGCCGCGCAGCCGTACCGGATCGACCCGGCCCACCACGTACGCCACCAGTTGCGCCCGGGTGCCCGAGCCGTGGGTGGTGACCACGCACTCCGCCACGTCCGGGTGGCGGGAGAGATGGGTCTCGATCTCGCCCAGCTCGACGCGGTAGCCGCGGATCTTCACCTGCGCGTCGGCGCGGCCGAGGAACTCGATGGTGCCGTCCGGGGCGTAGCGGCCCAGATCACCGGTGCGGTAGAGGCGCTCGCCGGTGCGCGGGTGGGCGATGAAGGCGGCGGCGGTCCGTTCCGGGTCGCGCCAGTAGCCGGTGGCCACGCCCGCTCCGCCGATGTAGAGGTCGCCGGGCACGCCCACGGGCACGTCGCACAGGCCGCGGTCCAGGATGTGGAAGGACTGGTTGGCCAGCGGGCGGCCATAGGGGATCGACGACCAGCCCGGGTCCACCTCGCCGATCGGGTGGAAGATGGACCAGATGGAGCCTTCGGTGGCGCCGCCCAGGCTGATGATCTCGGCCTCCGGGGCGAGGGCGCGGATCCGGCCGGGGAGCGTCAGCGGGATCCAGTCGCCGGACAGCAGCACCAGGCGCAGCGAGCTCAGGTCGGTGCCTTCGTGCTCGGCGTGGTCGACCAGGAGCTCCATGAGGGCGGGAACCGAGTTCCACACGGTGACGCGGTGCTCGGTGACCAGGCGGGCCCAGGCGGCGGGGTCCTTGTCGGCCGACGGTTCGCCCATGACGAGGGTCGCCCCGGCGGCCAGGGCGCCGTAGACGTCGTAGACGGAGAGGTCGAAGCTGAGGGCCGACAGCGCGAGGATCCGGTCGCGCGGGCCGACGTGGAAGCGGTGGTTGAGGTCGCGGACGGTGTTCAGGGCGGCTCGGTGCTCGATCATCACGCCCTTCGGGCTGCCGGTCGAGCCCGAGGTGAAGATCACGTAAGCGAGGTCGTCCGGTTCCGCCGGGCACTCGGGCGCGGCCGGTGGAGCCGGCGAGGGGGTCACCGGGACGCGGGTCACGCCGGCGGGCCAGGTGAGGTCAAGCCACGGCTGGGTCACCGCGACGCGGCACTCGCCGCGCGCCATCAGCTCGAAGCGCCGCCGGTCCGGCAGGTCCGCGTCGACCGGCAGGTACGCCGCTCCGGCCCTGCCGATGGCCAGCACCGCGACGACCTGCTCCCACCCCCTCTCCATCACGACCGCCACCAGCTCCCCGCGCCCCACGCCCGCCGACGTCAGCTCGGCGGCCAGCAGCGCGGCCCGCCGGTCCAGCTCCGCGTACGTGATCTCGCCGCCCGGGTGGTCGACCGCGACGGCATCGGGCGCGTACGGCACCCGCTCCTCGAACGGGCGGTGCAACAGGCCGGCCGCGCCCAGGTCGAGCCCGGTGTCGTTCCAGCGGTCCCGTTCCGCCCGTTCCGGGGCCGTGAGCAGCTCGATCGTGGAGACGGGGGCCGACGGGTCGGCCGCGACCCCGTCGAGCAGGGCGCCGAGATGCCCGGCCATGCGCGCGATCCGCTCGGCCGAGAACAGCGCGACGTTGTAGACGAACAGGAACGAACCATCGCCACCGGTGTACAGCTCCAGATCGAACCGCGTGGCCCACACGCCCGGCGAGAACCCCTCGACAGCCGGCCCGCCGGCGGATGACGGCTCGCCGCCGTAGTTCTGCATCGCGAACAGCACCTGGAACAGCGGCGACCGCGACACCTCGCGCGGCACGTTCAGCTCCGCCACCAGCCGCTCGAACGGCAGCTCCTGATGCGCGTAGGCGTCCATGGACAGGTCCCGCACCCGGTGCACCAGCTCCAGGAACGACGGATCGCCCGAGAGGTCCACCCGCATGGCGAGCATGTTGATGAAGCAGCCGACGAGCCCGTCCAGCTCCGGCAGCGAACGCCCGGCCACCGGGGAGCCCACCGCCACGTCGTCCTGCCCGGCGTAGCGGCCGAGCAGCGCCGCGAAGGCCGCCAGCAGCACCATGTACGGCGTGGCGCCGTGCTCCCGCCCGAGCCGCTCCAGCCGCGTCACCAGAGCGGGGTCCACCTGGAAAGGGTGTGCCGCACCGAGGTAGGTCAGCTCGGGCGGCCGGGGGAAGTCCGTGGGCAGCTCCAGCGGCGGCAGGCCGGCCAGCCGCTCGCGCCAGTAGGCCACGTCGTCCGCGCCGCCGGGCCGCTCGCGCTGCCAGGCGGCGAAGTCCCCGTAGGTGACCGGCAGTTCGGGCAGCGGGCCCCCGCCGTAGCAGGTCAGGAGCTCGCGCAGCAGGACGTTCGCGGACCAGCCGTCGGCTGCGATGTGGTGGACGGCGATGGCCAGCACGTGATCGTCGGCCGCCAGCCGTACCAGCAGGGCTCTGATCACCGGCCCGGTGACCAGGTCGAACGGCTCGGCGAGGAAGCGGTCGACCAGAGCCCGCGCCCCGTCGTCGGCGGCGGCGTCGGCGATGGTCAGCGGGACCGCGATGTCCGCCGGGACCGTCACCGTCGGCTGCCCGTCGTCACCGACCGGGAAGCGGGTCCGCAACGGCTGGTGCCGCGCGGCGACCCGGTCCAGCGCGTCACCCAGCAGCTCCGCGGAGAGCGGGCCGCGCAGCCGCCGGACGAACGGGATGGTGTGCGCGGGGTTGCCCGGCGCGTACTGCTCCATGAACCACAGCCGCTCCTGCGCGTAGGACAGCGGCGGCGCCTGCCCCTCCGGCAGCCGCGGAATCGTCGCGACGCTTCCGCGCCGCCGCAACCGCTGGGTCAGCAGCGCCCGCTGCGCCTGGGTCAGCTCGCTCACGCCGTGTCCTCCGCGTCCAGCATGCTCAGCGCCTGTTCGTCGGACAGCCCGGCCACCTCCGCCAGCAACGCCTCCTCGACGGCGCGCGCCAGGTCGGCGACGGTCCGGCGGGCGAACAGCGTACGGATCGGCAGGTCCACCCCCGCGATCGCCCGGAGCCGTGCCGCCACTCTGATGGCGAGCAGCGAGTGCCCGCCGAGCGCGAAGAAGTCGTCGAACGCGCCGACCTTGTCCGCGCCGAGCACCTCCGCCCAGACGTCGGCGACCAGCTCCTCCGCGTCCGACCGCGGCGGCGTGGCCTCCTGGCCCGCGGGGCGGTCCGGCTCCGGCAGCGCGCCGCGGTCGAGCTTGCCGTTCGCGGTGAGCGGCAGCGCGTCGAGGACGACCCAGCGGGTGGGGACCATGTACGGCGGAAGCCGCCCGGCCGCGTGCCGGCCCAGCTCGGCCGCCTCGCCCACCACGTAGGCGACGAGCTCGCCGTCCCTGGCGACCACCGCGACCTGCCGCACGTCCGGATGCGTGAGCAGGCAGTGCTCGACCTCGCCCGGCTCGATGCGGAAGCCCCGCACCTTGACCTGCTCGTCCATGCGCCCGAGGAACTCCAGCAGGCCGTCGGGGCGCAGCCGGACCCGGTCGCCGGTGCGGAAGTACCGGTCCCCGCCGGGGAGCCGGACGAAGCGCTGGGCCGTCAGCTCCGGCAGGCCGAGATAGCCGCGGGCGACGCCCGGGCCGCCGATGTACAGCTCGCCTGGGGCGCCGGGCGGGGTGGGCGCGCCGTGGGCGTCGAGGACCCGGACGGTGGTGGCCTCGATCGGGCGGCCGATGGGCGGGCGCGGGTCCGGGTCGCCGGCCAGGTCGGTGGCGGTCGCGACGATCGTGGTCTCGGTGGGGCCGTACGTGTTGACCAGTCGCACCCGGTCGCCGAACCGTCCGCGCCAACGGGCCAGCGCGGTGGCGCGCACCTGCTCGCCGCCGATGACGACCAGGCGCAGGGCGGCCGGCCAGGCGATCTCGTCGATCAGGTCCACGAGCTGGTGGAAGTACGCCGTCGGGAGGTCGAGCACGGTGATGCCGGGGCGCGCGGCGAGCAGATCGGGGAGGGTGGCGCCGCCGTCGGGGACGAGCACGACCGTGGCGCCGGCGGCCAGAGCGGGGTAGAGCTCCTCGGCGTGGGTGTCGAAGCTCAACGAGGCCAGCTGGACCACCTGATCCCCGGGCCGCAGGCCGTACTCGCGGCGCATCCACCGGACACGGGCGGCCAGGCCGGCGTGCTCGACCGCCACCCCCTTGGGGGTGCCTGTGGAGCCGGAGGTGTGGATGACGTACGCGAGGCCGTCGCGGGGGTCCTGGCCGCCGGGGCGACCGTCCGCGACGAGCTGACCGTCCGCGACGAGCTGACCGTCCGCGACGAGCTGACCGTCCGGGACGAGCTGGCCGTCCGGGACGAGCCGATCGTGGGGATGACGGTTCGGGCCGGAGGCGGAGAGGCCGCCTGAGACGCGCAGGCCGTCGGAGACGGTCAGGCGGGCGCCGCTCGTGGTGAGCATGTGCCGGTGGCGGGTGACGGGATCGGCGGGGTCGAGGGGCAGGTAGGCGGCTCCGGTGCGCCAGACGGCCAGCATCGCCACCACGGCGTCGACCGACCGGCCGAGACGGAGGCCGACCACGTCACCAGGCCGCGCGCCGTGCCTGGTCAGCTCGGCGGCCAGCCGGGAGACCCGCTCGGCCAGCTCGCCGTAGGTCACGCTCTCCGGCCCGCAGACGACGGCCGGCTCGTGAGGGTGGGCGGCGACGGCTTCCGCGATCATCCCCGGCACGTCGACGCCCGGCACGGCGCTCCCGTCGCCGCCCGCCGAGGCGATCAGCTCCGAGTCGGCGGCGGTGAGCATCGGCAGGCTCGACAGGCGGGCATGACGGTGGTCCGGGTCGGCGATGCCGCGTAACAGCACCGCGAACCGGTCGGCCAGCCCCGCCACCGTCTCCCGGTCGAACAGCCCCGCGTCGTACCCGAACGCCACCCGCAGCCGCCCCGGCGCCCGCCAGGCCTCCACCACCAGATCGAACTTGGCCTGCCGGTAACCGTCGTCGAAGTACGTCATCTCCAGCTCGTCGCCGAGCCGATCCTGCTCCCCGTCCGCGGTCTGGCTGTTCAGCGTCAGCATGGTCTGGAACATCGGCTTCCTGGTGATGTCCCGCTCGATGTCCAGGTCCGCCAGCAGCCGCTCGAACGGCACGTCCTGGTGCGCCATCGCGTCCAGCACCGTCCTTCGCGTCCTGGCCAGCAGCTCGTCCAGCGTGGGATCGCCCGACAGGTCACCGCGCAGCACCAGGGTGGTGCTGAGATAGCCGACGATCGGCTCCATCTCCACCCGGTCCCGCCCGGCGGTGGGCGAGCCGACCAGGACGTCCGTCTGACCGGTGTGCCGCGCCAGCAGCATCTGGTACGCCGCCAGCAGCACCATGAACAGCGTGCTGCGGTGCCGCCGCGCCGTCGCGTCCAGCGCCTTGGCCAGATCGTCGGGGATGTCCAGCAGGTGGAAGTCGCCGCGCGCCGGACCCGGCGTGTGCGGACGGTCGGTGTGCAGCGCCAGCGTGGGCGGGTCGGCGAGCCGTTCCCGCCAGTACTCCAGCGCCGCGGTCCCGTCCTGCTCCCGCTGCCACCGTGCGACGTCCCCGTGCTGGACGATCAGCGGCGCCAGGCCCCCCGTGCCGCCCGACCGGGCTTCGGCGTACAGGACGGCCAGGTCGTTCAGGAGGACGGTGATCGACCAGCCGTCGGCGATGATGTGGTGGAGCACCACGCACAGCACGTGATCGTCGTCGCTCAGCCGGATCAGCGTGATCCGCAGCGGTGGCGCCGTACCGAGGTCCATGGGGGCGTTGGTGCGGGCGGCGACCCACGCGCGGGCCTGCGCCTCGTCACTGGCGTCGAGCCGTTCGACGGCCGCGGGCGCGGCGTGCTCGACGACGGCGACCGGCCGCCCGTCCACCTCGGGAAAGCGGGTGCGCAGCGACTCGTGCCTGGCGAGCAGCGCGGTCAGCGCCCGCCGCAGTGCCTCGGGGTCGAGCGGGCCGCGAAGCCTGCGCACGACGTACATGTTGTACGAGGCGTCGCCCGGATCGAGCCGGTGCAGGAACCACAGCCGTTCCTGGGCGGCCGAGAGCGGAGGCAGCGTGCCGGGCGGGCGCGGGACCGGGGGGCGGCCCGGTTCGGCGGGCAGGCCCTCCAGCGTCGCCGCGAACCCCGCCACGGTCGGGTGCCCGAACAACGTCCGCAGCGGCACCGTCGTCCCCGCGGCCTCCAGCCTGGCGATGACCTGGGTGGCCAGCAGCGAGTGGCCGCCGAGGGCGAAGAAGTCGTCGTCCGCGCCGATGTCGCCGATCCTGAGCACGTCGCCGAAGATCTTGGCCACCTGCCGCTCGCGGGCGGTGCGCGGCCTGCCTCCCCTGCCCGCGACCGGGCCCTCCGGCTCGGGCAGCGACCGCCGATCGACCTTGCCGTTGGGCGTCATCGGCAGTGCGTCGAGCGCCACCACGGCACGGGGCACCATGAAGGAGGGCAGCCAGCCGGCCACGTGGTCGAGCAGGCCGACCGGGTGGCCCGGGGGCCCGGCGGTCCCGGGGGCAGGCGTGGTCACCACGTAGGCGACCAGTTCGTCCTCGCGGACGATAACGGCCGCCCGCCGCACGTCCGGATGCGACTCCAGGGCGGTCTCGATCTCGCCCAGCTCGATCCGGTGGCCGCGCAGCTTCACCTGGCCGTCGTCCCTGCCGAGGAACTCCAGGTCGCCGTCGCCGAGCCACCTGACCCGGTCGCCGGTCCGGTAGAGCCCGGTCCCGAAGCGCTCGGTGGTCAGCTCCGGCCTGCCCAGGTAGCCGAGCGCGAGCCCCGCCCCGCCGATCGCCAGCTCGCCGGGCACGCCGATCGGCGCCGGCGCGCCGGCGCCGTCGAGCACGTGGACGTGGGTGTTGGCGATCGGCCGTCCGATGCGAACCCGGCCGGGCTCGGCGGGGACCTCCCAGGCGGTGGACCAGATCGTGGTCTCCGTCGGGCCGTACATGTTGAACAGCCGGGCAACCCGCCGTCGCAGCCGCCTGGCCAGCGCGAGCGGCAGCGCCTCGCCACCCGCCAGCGCCACCAGCCCGGAGGCGTCGAGTCCGGCGGACAGCAGCATGTTCCAGCCCGACGGGGTGGCCTGTACGTGCGTGACGCCCGACGCGGAGATCAGCCCGGCCAGCGCGGCGCCGTCGCGCACGGTCTCGTCCCCGGCCAGCACCAGCCGCCCGCCGGTCACCAGCGGCAGATAGAGCTCCAGCCCCGCGATGTCGAAGGAGAGGGAGGTGCTGCCCAGCCACACGTCCGCCGGTCCGGCCCCGAGCAGCCGCTCCATCCCGGCCAGCAGGTTCACCAGCGCCGAGTGGGGCACGGCCACCCCCTTCGGGCGGCCGGTCGAACCGGAGGTGTAGAGCACATAGGCGGCCGACCCGCCGTCCGGTCCAGGAGCGGCGGGTCCAGAGGCAGCGGATCCTGAGGCGGCGGCCGGGGATGGGGCGTCGTCCAGGGTGAACCGGGCTCCCGAGTCGGCCAGCACATAGGCCACCCGGCTCGCCGGAAGCGCCGGGTCGATCGGCAGGTAGGCGGCTCCCGTCAGCATCACGCCGAGCAGCGTCCCCGGCAGTGCCGCCGACCGCCGCACGCGGACGGCCACCACGGCTCCCGGCCCCGCGCCCCGCTCCCGCAGTTCCGCCGCGACCCGTACGGCCTGGGCGGCGAGCATGGCGTAGGAGAGGTGGTCGTCGCCGCACGAGACGGCGGTCGCCTCCGGACGCAGCCGGGCCTGCCGCATGACCAGGTCCACCACGGTCGCGGCCGGCACCTCGAGGGACGGGCCGTGCGAGACGCGGTCGAGCAGCGCGCGCTCCGCGGCGGGAAGCAGGTCCAGCTCCGACAGCCGAGCCTCGGGAGCGGCGACGATCGAGGCCAGCAAGGTCAGGAAGCGGGCCGCGAGGCGGGTCACCGTCTCCCGGTCGAACAGCTCGGTGCTGTAGAACAACGCCCCGTGCCAGCCCCCGCCCGACGGCCAGAGATCCATCCGCAGGTCCACCATGGCCGGAGGCGCCCCGTGCGGGAACGGCAGGCTCTCCATCCCGGCGAACGACTCCGCCTCGTCGTAGCCGACCGCGGAGTTGTGCAGCGCCAGCATCGTCTGGAACAGCGGCGTGCGCGACAGGTCGCGCTCGATGTCGAGCGCGGACAGCACCCGCTCGATCGGCACCTCGCGGTGCGCCATCGCCTCCAGCACGGTACGGCGGGTACGGCGCAGCACCTCGGTGAACGACGGATCGCCCGACAGGTCCCCCCGGAGCACCAGCGTGGAGGCGAACAGCCCGACCATCGGCTCCAGCTCCGGCCGATCGCGGCCGGCGGTGGGTGAGCCGACCACGATGTCGTCCTGCCCGGCATGCCTGGCCAGCAGCACCTGGTACGCGGCCAGCAGCACCATGAACAGCGTCGAGCGCTCGGCCCTGGCCAGCCGCGACAGCGCGCCGGCGAGCTCGGGCGGCAGCTCGAAGCCCACGTCGTCGCCCGCGCTGCTCCGCTGGGCGGGACGCGGCCGGTCCGTGGGCAGCTCCAGCGGCGTCACCCCGGCCAGCCGGCCCGTCCAGTAGCCGATGTCGGCGCCGGCGTCGCGGCTGCGCTGCGCGTCGGCGTACTCGGCGTAGCGGACGGGCAGGCCGGGGAGGGAGACCGGTACGCCTTCCACGCGGGCGAGGTAGCAGGCGGCCAGATCGCTCATCAGCACGTTCAGGGACCAGCCGTCGCCGATGATGTGGTGCAGCACCACGCACAGCACGTGGTCGTCGTCCGCCAGCCGGACCAGCGTGATCCGCAGGGGCGGGGCGGAGGCCAGATCGAAGGGCGTGTTGACGCGCTCGCCGAGCAGCCGCGCGACCTCGTCGAGCGCGGGCCCTTCCGGGGCCGGCGGCTCGAACGCCATGAGCTCGACCGGGACCGGCCCCGGCGGGTCGATCACCGCGACCGGCAGCCCGTCCTGGTCGGGGAACCTCGTGCGCAACGACTCGTGCCGCTCCACGACATCCCCGAACGCCCTCGTCAGCGCCTCGACGTCGAGCGTCCCGCGCAGCCGCCGGACCACCGCGACCCGGTAGGCCGCGTCGGACGGGTCGAGCCGCTGGAGGAACCAGAGCCGCTCCTGGCCCAGGGAGATCATGACCGCAGCCCGTCGATGGCCGCGGCCACCCCGATGATCGTCGGATCGTCGAGGAACACGTCGAACGGCACCTCCACCCCGAGCCGTTTCCTGATCCGCGCGCTGATTTGCGTGATGGTCAGGGAATGCCCGCCGAGGTCGTAGAGGTCCTCGTCCGGCGCGATGTGGTCCATCCGCAGGACCTCCATCCAGATCAGCCGCACCTGCTCGATCAGCTCCCCCTCGGCGAGCTCGCCGCCGGCCCCGGCGTGCGCGGGCCCGGCCGCGGGCGCGGCCACAGTGGCGTCCACGGTGGCGTCCACGGGGGCGTCCACGGTGGCGTCCAAGGGGGCGGCCAAGGGGGCCGCCACAGGGGCGGGCACGGGGGCGCCGGGGAGCGGCAGGTCGGCGAGCCGCACCTCCGGATCGGCGGAGACCGCGCGCAGCACCGCGGAGAGGTGGTCCGCGGCCAGCTCGACGTCCCGCCGGGAGATCACGTCCGGGCTGTGGTGCAGCGTCAGGAGCAGGCCGTCGGCGCCGTCGACGGCCTGCAGGTGGAGCGCGTTCCTGACCATGTGGTTGGACATCCTCCAGTCCACCGACAGGCTCAGGCCGGGGAAGACCTGGTCCGGCGCGCGCCGCCGGTAGCTGATGGACACCGGTGCGAGCGCCGCCCTCGGCTTGATGCCGCCCACCGCCCTGGCCACGGGCACCTCGCGGAAGGCGTTGAGCTCGCGCAGCTCGTCCCTGAGGCCCAGGGCCAGCTCAAGGAAGGAGCCTCCGGGCGGGAACGACGAGAACACCGGCAGCTCGGTGGCGAACAGGCCGATGTGGTCCCGGGTCTCGGCGGTCCTGGTCGACATGGACACGGCCACGGACGTGTCGGCGTTGCCGTACCGGTGCAGAAGGGCGTGCACGGCGGCGAGGAACACCTGGAATCTGGTCAACCCGGGCAGGTCGGGAAGGTCATGGGTCAGGTCGCGCAGCACGGTCTCGCCGTGCTCGGCCAGTCGCGGCGTCCTCGTCGCCCCGTTGATCACGACGTGTGGCACCTCGCGCCACCGCGCCCGCCAGTACGCCCGCGCCTCCGGCGAGGGCTCCTCCGCCATCCCGTACGGCATGGGCAGCGGCGGGGAGGGGGCCCCGGAGTAGGCGGCGGCCAGATCCCGTACGAGCAGGTCCTTCGAGATGCCGTCGAAGACGAGATGGTGACCCACGAACAGCAGTAGGTGCCGGGACGGCGACATCTCCACCAGCGTGAACCGGGCCAGCGGCCCGGCGGACAGCTCGAACGGCAGCGCGATCTCCCGCTCGACCAGGAGGCGGGGGTCCGGCTCCACGACGAACGCGATCGGCGGGGCGCCGGAGGCGGGCACCAGGTGCAGCGAGCCGTCACGCTCCTCGAAGGCGCAGCTCAGCACCGGGTGCCGCGCGACCACCGCCCGGCACGCCGCCAGCATCGCCTCCCGGTCCAGCGGGCCGTCGAACCACATGGCGAAGGGCATGTGATAGGCCGTGCCGGTGCCGTGCATCACCTCCGTGATCCACATGCCGTGCTGCGCCTGCGACGCCAGGACCATGTTCACTCCTCTGCCATGCCGCGCAGTTCTCGCTTGATCACTTTTCCGGCGGTGTTCCTGGGCAGCGCGTCCACGCACAGCAGCCGGGTGGGCAGCTCGTGCTGGGCGAGCCGCTCGGACAGGAAGGCTCGCAGACCGGCCAGCGTCACCGGCTCGTGTGACACGACGGCCGCCGCCACCGCCATGCCCATGACCGGGTGCGGCACGCCGAACACCGCCGCCTCGGACACGGCCGGGTGCTCGTGCAGCGCGGCCTCGACCTGGAGCGTCGAGACCTTGACGGCCCCCGACTTGATCACGTCGCTCTCCCGGTCGACGAGGTACAGGTAGCCCTCGTCGTCGAGGTAGCCGAGGTCGCCCATGCGGACCCAGCCGTCCCGGAAGGTGTCGTCGCGCTGCTCGCCGTAGTAGGCGCGGGAGTGCGCCGGGCCGCGCAGCCACACCTCGCCGGTCTCGCCCGGCCCGGCCGGGTTCCCGTCGGCGTCCGCGATCCTCAGGGCGCCGGCCGCGTGCCCGAGAGCGCCCGGCCGGTCGGGGTCGTAGATCATGATGGTCTGGGCCGGGGCCGCCTCGGTCGAGGTGTAGTAGTTCGCGACCGTCGCGTTCGGGAAGGCCTCGGTCAGCTCGGCGGCGACCTTCGGCGGCAGCGCGGCGGCGGCCGAGCCGAGCAGCAGCACGCTCGACAGGTCGTGGCGGTCCTGGACACGCGCGCCGAGCAGCTCGACGGCCATCGCGGGCACGACGAACACGGTCCCCGCCGCGTACGCCTCGATGAGCGCCGCGAAGCGGGCCGGCGTGAACAGCGGCGGGGTGACCACGGTGGGCGCGGCGGTCAGCGCGTGGAGCAGCATGACCTGGCCGGCGTTCGTGCCGATGGGGAAGGCGTGCACGAGATGCCGGGAATGAGCGAACGGGCGGCGCTTGGGGTGGACGGGCGGGGAGGTGAGGTTCGCGTGGCTCGCGGCCACGCCCTTGGGCTGTCCGGTGGTGCCGGAGGTGTAGAGGATCTGGGCGAGGTCGAGCGGGTCGGCCTCGAACGGGAGCCGGCCGGACGCGCCCGTGAGCTCGTCGCCGCGCCGGATGGTCGTCGTCGCGCCGCAGTGCTCGATCAGGGCGGCCAGCTCCGGCGCGGCCAGGCGGTCCGACAGCGGGACCGCGACGGCGCCCGCCTTCAGCACCGCCATCCAGCTCACCGCGTAGTCGAGCCAGTCACCGCCGCCGAACACCAGCGCGACGCGGTCACCTCGGCGTACGCCCCGGTCCAGCAGATGGTGGGCGGCGGCGTCGGAGCGTTCGTCCCACTCACCGAGTGTCAGGCCGCCTCTTCCGGCGACGATGAGGGCTTCGTGGTCGGGGGCGGTGGCGGCGCGTGAGCTCAGCAGAGCGGGGACAGGAAGGGCCGACTGAACCACCTCCCAAAATAATTATCGGGCTGCCGCAAGACGCTAGAAAAAATGCACATTTGCGTCAACCCCTTACCGGCAGCCGCTTGCCGCCATCCAGCCCCGCGTGACACACTCGCCCCGATTTCCGGGAAACGGGAGGGCTTTTCCAGGTGCAGACGGACGAGGAGCTACGCGGACGGCTCGCCGACATGGTCGCCACGGCCACCGACGGCGCGGTCGAGGCGGCCGAGGTGCTGGCGGGCGAGGCCCGGCTGGCCGATCTCGGCGTCACGTCGCTCGGCTATCTCAGGCTGATCGACGCGGTGGAGGCCGAGTTCGGCGTCGAGCTCGACCTGGCATCGGCCGGCAGCCTGGACGAGCTGGTGGACTACGTACGGCTCCATGCCTGACTCGCCGCTCACCTGGGGTCAGCACGACATCTGGCGGGCCGTCGTGGCGGCGCGGCCGGAGGAGCACTATCTCAACATCGGCCGCATCTTCGCCGCGCCGAAGCGGCCCGTGACCGTCGAGCGCGCCGTCAAGGCCCTGGACGGGCTCGTCGCCCGGCACGAGGCGCTGCGCACCCGCCTCATCGGGCCCCCTGACCGGCCCCGGCAGCGGATCTCGGCCGTCGCCCAGCCGTACGTCGAGGTGACGGACGAACCCGCGCAGGCGGTGTGCGACCGGTTGTCGGCCGAGCCGTTCGACTACTGGGAGGAGTGGCCGCTGCGGGTGGCGTTCGTCGTGGCCGGCGACCATGTCCGGCATGTCGTGCTGGTCCTCTGCCACCTGGCCGCCGACGGGCACGCGGCCGAGCTCCTGGTGAAGGACTTCCGGCTGCTCCTGCTGCGCGATGCGCTGCCGCCGGTGCGGAGCGCCACGCCGCGCGAGATCGCCGAGTGGCAGCACTCGGCCGAGGGACGGCGCACGTCGGACGAGGCCCTGGCCTTCTGGCTGTCCGAATACCGGCGCATGGACCCCGTGAACCTGTCGGACGTCCCCCGGAGCCCGCGGTTCCGGGAGGCCACGATGACCTCCGAGGCGATCGCCGCGGCGGCACAGGCCGTGGCGGCCCGCGAGCGGGTGAGCTCCTCGACGGTGCTGCTCACGGCCGCGGTCCGGCTCGCCGGGCGGCTCACGGGCCAGCGGTTCTGCGGCATGCGGGTGATCGTCAACAACCGGTTCGCGGCCGATCGCCGCGACGTGGTCTCCACGATCTCCCAGGAGGGGCTCGTGCTCCTCGACCTGCGTACCTCCCCTTTCGGGCAACTGGTGCGGCAGGGCTGGCGAGTGGCCCTGCGGGCGTACCGGCAGGCCCAGTTCGATCCGTACGCGATGGAGGAGGCGGTGTCGGGCGTGGGACCGGCGATCAGGTCGTTCGGCTGCTTCAACGACCAGCGGCTGGTGCAGCACGACGGGGCGGCGGGGCTGGACGAGCGCGCCGTCCGCGCCTCGATGGAGCGGACCGAGCTGGCCTGGACGGACGCCATGGACCGCAACATCTGCGACTTCCGGCTGCATCTCGGCGGCGAGCCGGGGCGGATGGAGGTGTCGCTGTACGCCGACACCGCGCTGCTCGCGCCGCCCGGGATCGAACGGTTCCTGCTCGACCTGGAGTCGATGCTGGTCGAAGCGGCGGCCGCATGACCCTGTACGCGGCGGCCACGTCGTGCGCGCAGGGCGAGACCCTCCGGTTCCACCTGCTGGGGGACGGGGGCGCGATCACCGTCGAGGACGTGCCGTCGGGACGGGTCGTGCTCCGGGACACGGCCGGCGGCGACACCTGGACGCTCGAGGTGGGCCCGGACTGGCCCAGCTCGCTCTATCGCGCCGTCCTGGGCGACGGGTCCGCCTACTTCGTCGTACGGGGGCGGGTGCCGGCTTCCCCGGTGGTGGTGGCGATCCCTTTCCCCACCTGGGAGGCGTACAACCGGCCCGGCGTCCCCGGTGAGGGGCTCTACCAGTCCGAGCAGCCCGATCGCGCGGTCAAGGTCGGCTTCGACCGGCCGGGGGCGGGGCCGCAGGTCGAGGAGTGGGAGCTCGGGCTGCTGCGGTGGCTCGGCCCGTCGGGGTACGCGGTCGACTACTGCTCGGGGCTGGACCTGCACGGCGGTCTCGACCTGCTCAGCCGCTACCGGCTGCTGGTGATCAACGGACACGACGAGTACTGGTCGTGGGAGATGCGGGACGCCGTGGAGGCGTTCGCGCGAGCCGGTGGAAATATCGCGATATTCTCCGGCAACACCTGCTGGTGGCAGGTCCGCTTCGAGGACGACCTCCGGACGATGGTCTGCTACCGCGATGCCGTCGCCGACCCTCTCTCGCGCACCGACCCCGGCCGCACCACCGTCGAGTGGCCCAGCGACCCCGTCAACCGTCCCGAGAACACCCTCACCGGGCTGACCTTCCGCAACGGCGCCGGCTGCTGGGTGGACTCGCGGGTGATGTCCCAGGAGTCCTACACGGCCCGCTTCACCGACCACTGGGTCTACGCGGGCACAGGCCTGCGGGACGGCGACACGTTCGGCAGGGGCGCGCTCGGTTACGAGACGGACGCCGCCGACCTGGAGTGGCAGGACGGCGTACCCCGGGCCACGGGCCGCGACGGCACCCCGCCGTCGTTCGTCGTCCTCGCCACGGCGGACCTGTCGCACTGGCGCAGCCACGGCAAGGGCGGTGCGGCGACCATGGGCGTGCACCGGCTGGGAGCCGGGACCGTCTTCAACGCGGGCACCATCAACTGGGGCAACACCCTGGCCACCGACCCGGTCCTGGCCCGCATCACCCGCAACGTCATGGACCGCCTCTCCCGCCCTCCCGGCCCGCCGCGGTGGGAGGACATCGGCCCGGCCGGCCCGCCGGTCCCGTCCGCGGAAGACCCGCCGGTCGCGCTCGTGGTGTGCGAGAACCGGCTGTTCGCCGCCGGGTCCGGCGGAACGCTGAGCACCCGTCACCTGTCCGGCCAGAACCTGCCCTGGCGCCCGATCGACGTCACCGACGCCCTGGCGCTCGCCGCCCCCCGTGAGGCCCACGGCGGCCCGCCGGCGGGCCTGTACGGCCTGGCCCCCGGCGGCGCCATCCGCTACCGGGACCCCGTCCTCCGCCCGGCCCCTTGGACGGACGTGAGCCGAGCGCCGGAGCGCGCCACGGGCCTGGCCGCCGCCGACGAGGCTCTGTTCGCCCTCACCTCGGACGACGAGCTGTGGTACCTCCCCATCCGCCGGCTCGCGGACGCCGCCTGGGTCCGGATGGGCGGCGGGGGCGGGGCCACGGGCCTGACGGCGATGAACGGGCGCCTGTTCGCCATCGCGGGTGACCGCGTCGTGACGAGAACGGTCGACCGTCAGGACACGGAGTGGACCGACCTTGGCCCGGCCTGGACCGAGACCCCCGGACCGGCCCCTTCCGCGAGCCGTGTCGCGACGGCCGCCGCCTCGGGACGGCTCGTCGTCGCGGCTCCTGACGGGCGCCTCTACTGGCGGTCGCTCTCGTAGGCCAGCCACTGCGCGCACGTGTGCAGGCCGTAGTCGAGGTCCACCTCCGGCCGCCACCCCAGCTCGCTGAAGGCCCGCCCGACGTCCACCGCCGTCTCCTCCGCCGTCTCCTCCTCCGCCGCCCCCGCGTCAGGAGCGGCCTCGATCGGCACGGGACGGACCGCCCCGGCCACCGCCTCGGCCAGTTCCCGCCCGCTCAACGGCCGCGGACCCGCGATGTCGTACACCCCCGATCCGCTGGTCAGAGCGGCTATGACGGCGGCGGCGACGTCCCGCACGTGCACGAGCCGCCCCACCCCGCCATCGGCTCGCAGCGGCCGGTTCAGCGACGACCGCAGCACCTGCTCCGCCACCGTCCCGCCCTGCGGCATCCCCGGCCCGTACGGCTCCCCGAGGCGCAACACCACCGCCTCCCCGGCCGCGACCCCCCGGGAGCCGAGCAGGATCTTCCGGCCGCCGAAGCCCGAGAAGGCCGCGCGCGCCAGTCGCAGCTCCTCGGCCGGATCGGCGTCCGGCTCCGGCGCGCAGACGTGCACCAGCGCGTCGGGATGATCGGATGCCAGGTGACCGCGGTCGGCGAGCGCCCACGTGACCTGGTCGCGCAGCCAGGTGTCAGGGCCGGTCACGGCGACCGTCCGCCGTTCCACCGCCTGGGGAGCGGCCGAGAGCCCCGCCGCCAGCCCGTCGCGTGCGACGTCGTGGAGCTCGTCCGACAGCCGGGCCAGCTCGCGAGCCCCGAGCTCGTGGCAGAGCCCGCCGGGCCCCATGGTCCCCAGCGCCCGATCCAGCACCCGCGCGTCCCCGGAGTTCTCCTGGACCACGCCCATGGTGAAGGCGGTGAGCCAGAGCGGCCACCAGCGGCCCGGGAAACGCGCCCGCAGGCCGCCGACGTCGAAGCCCCGCCCGTCCAGGTAGTCCTCGCAGCGGATGTCCCGCCACCCCGAGCCGCCGGGCACGGCGCACTGCGCCACCCCTCGCTTGAAGAACGGGATCGCGGCCAGGGAGCCGAGCACCCTGGCCTCGTCGGACGGCGGCTCGTCGGCGAAGAAGCAGGGTGAGCGCCGCAGCCCCTGGAAGTCGTTCTCCACCAGGCTGGCCAGGTCCTCGTGCTCGGCCAGGCTGGGCACCGCGACGTACACCGGCACACCGGCCTGCCGGAGGTACCGGCCCATCAGCACGTCGTCCGGCCAGGTGCCGCCCCGCCCGCGTGCCCATTCCACGTACCCCTCGGCCACCCGCCGGGGCAGCAGCAGCGCCGCGACGGGTGTGTACTCCCCGGCCCCGCGCACCCAGCGCGCCCCGGCGAGGGCGCCCAGGCGCACGGCGGCGCCGTTGCGCGAGTTCCAGAACGCGAACAGCGCCAGCGCCGCGTCCGGCATGGCCCGGGCGGCCGCCGCCGCCCGCTCGAAGAACGTGTCCGACAGCACCATGTCGTCATGGAGCAGCACGTGGTGGGTGGCTCCCTCGGGGATGCTCGACCACGCCAGCAGCGACGTCCGGAACGCCGACGGCCGCCCTCCCGGATCGGGATCGGTGACCACGTCGAGGACGCCGCCCGCCAGGCTGACGGCCGCCTCCATGCGCTTGGGGTGCGCCATCACCGCCCCGGTGAGCCTCACGTCCCCAGGCATGTGCCTACCGACAGCTCGCCCGACTCCAGCAGGGCCAGCGCGTCGTGCCGTCCGGCGCCCTCCCACTGAGCCTCGCGGAGGACGAGCAGCCCGGAGCCGCACGCCACCAGAGCCCCGGCGCCGCCGGTCGACCAGACCGGCGCCAGCACGGTGCCCGGCGGCTCCCGGTGCTCGCCCCACTCGATGAGGTCGGCGCTGTGCACGAACAGCTTGCGCCCGCCGGCGAAGGTGAAGGCTCCCGGGTACGGCGCGGCCAGCGCGCGTACCCAGTCGTAGACCTCGCTCGCGGGTCTGGACCAGTCGATCACGCCGTCCTCCGGCCGCCGCCGCTCCCACACCGATCCGCCCGGCGGCTGCGGGCGCGCCACCACCTGGCCCGCGAGCAGCAGCGGGACGTACTGGGCGAGCAGCTCGATGTTGATCTCGGTCACCTTGCGGTACACCTCGGTGACGTCGTCGCGGCGGCTCACCGTGAACTCGCGCTGGGCGATGAGCTCGCCCTCGTCGGCGCCCTCGTTCAGGAAGAACAGACTGACGGCGCTGGACCGGATGCCCTTGATGATCGTCCAGGGCAGCGGGGCCCGCCCACGACCCTCGGGCAGCCGGGTGGGGTGCAACCCGACCGAGCCGAGCGGGCACGCCGACAGCAGCGGTTCGCGGACGAGCTGTGACCAGCCGGCGATCACGAACAGGTCGATGTCCAGGTCGGTGACCAGCTTGTGCGCCCGGCCGTCGTTGATGTCGGCGGTCTCCAGCAGCGGGATGTCGTGCCTGGCCGCCGCCTCCTGCAGCGGTGCGTAGCCCGAGCGGTGCTGCAACTGGGGCGGGTAGCCGATGAGCAGCGACGGGGGAGTGCCCTGAGCGGCGAGTACGTCCACGGCCGGTGCCGCGAACTCCATACCGGTGCAGAACGCGAACCTCTTCACAGAACCACCCTTACAGGACCTCCCTCAGCACGCCGAACGCCTCGGCGTGTGTGACTCCGATCTCCGCGCCCCGCAGTGTGGCCAGCGCCGTCACCGACTCCTCGCTCCTGATGTGCGGTGCGGGCCGGTGCTGGCTCTTGTAGCCGCGCAGCGCCTCCAGCTTGCGTTCCATGTGCGGGCTGATGTCGCAGTAGGCCGTCGAGCGCGGCATCGGCTCGGCCGCCCACTGCAGCTTCGACATCTCGTACAGCAGCACGGTCGGCACGAGCCACTTGCCGAACTGCTGGGCGATGGGCCTGGCCGCCGCGAACCCGGCACCGAACACCGCGAGGTGGTCCTGGTCGTAGTCGGCGAAGCTCGGCAGCAGCAGCAGGTCGGGCCGCCGCTCGTTCAGCGCCTGCTCGAACAGGTCGACCAGGTCCTTGCGCGGCAGCGTGTCCAGCCGCTCGGTCAGGTCCATGTCGCCGTACGCGATCTGGTAGGAGAAGCCCAGCGTGGCCCGGACGGCCTCGATCTCGTCCAGCCGCTGGCGATAGGTGGTGGCGCCGTCGAGGCCGTAGTGCCGCATGCCGTCGACCGCCAGATACAGGACGTGGACCTCGGCGCCCGCCTCGACCTGTGCGGCGATCAGGCCGCCGCAGCCGAGTACCTCGTCGTCGGCGTGCGGAGAGATCACCAGCACACGGTCAAAGCGGCGCATTCGCTGCCCTCCGGTCCTCGCGGGCGCGATAGTACGCGGCGGTGCTCAGGATCAGCTCGTCGAGCGCGACCCTGGGCTGCCAGCCGAGGCCCGTCGCCGCCCGCAGCGCCGGGATCTTGTGGAACGACTCCGCCTCCGCGTAGTACGGCCCGTGCACGCTCCTGCCGTCGACGCTGACGATCGGCGACGGGCTGCCGAGGAGGTCCTTCACCCGGTGGGCCAGCTCCATGATGGTGACGGCGTTCGCCGGGTTGCCGACGTTGATGACGATGTCGTCGCCGTCCAGGGCCGCGTCCATGTAGTCGATCAGGAACCCGGTCAGGTCGCTCGCCGCGATGAAGGCCCTGACCTGGTCGCCGCCCGCGAACACGGTGATCGGCTTCTCGGCCAGCGCCTGCTGGACGAACGTGGGCATGACGAACCCGCCGGCCCGCGACTGCCGCGCCCCCGCCACGTTGAACGGCCGTATGACGACGCCGCGCAGGCCGTGCCGGCGACTGTTGGAGACCATCGCCTCGGCCAGCGTCTTGGCGATCGCGTACTCGATGCGGGTGTTGTAGTGCGTAGGTACGACGATGTCGTCCTTCTCGTCGAGCACGCCGCTGCGCCCGTACACCTCGGCCGAGCTGAACAGGCACAGCGGCGCACCGGCGCTGATGCAGGCCTCGATGACCGGTGCGGTGCTGCCGATGATGTCGTGGCCGAGCCGGCCCGCCCTGGACAGGATGCTGGCGGGGCCGACGTACGAGGCCGCGTGGATGACGCGGTCGGCGCCGGCGAAGTCGCCTCCCGCCGCCAGGTAGTCCTCCACCCGCTGCCGGACGACCGTGCAGCGGGGGTCGGCGTCGTAGTCCTCGCCGTCGATGACCGCGCCTGCGTTGGAGTCGATGATCGTTACTCGGTGGCCCGCTGCCAAATACGCGTCCACCAGATGTGAGCCGATGAAACCGAGACCGCCCGTGACGATGACCTCGCCACCTGGAGCTCCCACGAGCCTGCCTTTCCCACGAAGCTGCGATTTCGAGGAAAAACGACCACACGGGGCTTGTGCCGCCCCTGTGGCACCTAGCGTGGGATTAAAACAGTTTTCGCCATACTTGTCACGCATGGCATAAGTTTTCACCGGATAGTCACGATCTTGGACCGATGTCCGGGATGGGGTGCCGGCGCTTCCCCTACTCTTGATCGCCACAGTGGAAATCATGAGGAGAGGTCACAAAATGGGCTCCATCACGCGAAGCGCGACCCTCGCCCTCGGCATGGCGGCCGCGCTGGCGGCGTCCGTCACGCTGAGCAGTCCGGCCATGGCGGCGTCCTCGCCCGTCGAGGCCTGCGGCGGCGGCAGCTACCACGTCATCGACAGCCACGCCTACGGCTCCAGCGCCGTCACGTACCTCCTCTACAACGGCAGCAGCAACTGCGTGGTCACCTGGAAGACCGGAGCCGCGGGCAACACCGCCTGGGTGCGCGCGGTGGTGCAGGTGTACGGCTCGCCCGGCAAGGTGGACGCGGACAACTACAAGTACTACGCCGGTCCGGTCAAGGTCAGCGCCGCGGGCAAGTGCATCATGTGGGGCGGCTCCTACGGCAGCTCCTGGTACGAGAGCCCCTTCGAGCACTGCGACTGACCCTCGCCGCCCCGCTGGCCGGGCTCGCTGTCGGGAGAGGTGCGGACCTTGGGCGATGATGGCCTTGCTCCCGGACGGACGGACGGCCGGCCGGGGTCGCGGGTGGTGGCGGTTCATGGCGAAGGGAAGGTCAGGAGTGGTCGGCAAGCCGGAGCGGCGGGTCACGGTGTTCGGCGCGGGGTACATCGGTCTGGTGACCGGTGCCTGCCTGGCCGAACTCGGTCACCGGGTGGTGGTCCGGGACATCGACCCGGGCAAGGTCGATCTGCTGCGCTCCGGCGACATACCGATCTACGAGCCCGGACTGGGTGACATGATCGCCCGGAACAAGGAGCGGCTGACGTTCACGCTCGACCTCCAGGAGGCCCTGGACGGCGCCGAGGTCGCGTACGTGTGCGTGGACACGCCGCCGTCCGCGTCCGGCGACGCGGACCTGTCCCGGGTCTGGTCGGTGATCACGTCGCTGGAGGGCGCGCCGCACCTGCGGGCGGTGGTGGTGAAGTCCACCGTCCCCGTGGGCACCGGCACCCGGGTGCGGGCCGCGCTGGACGCCGCCGGTCTCGGGCACGTCGGCTACGCCTCCAACCCCGAGTTCACCGCCGAGGGCACCGCGGTCCGCGACTTCATGCGGCCCGACCGGATCGTCGTCGGGACCTCCGACGAGGGGACCGCCCGCCTGGTCGCGGACCTGCACGAGGGCGTGGACGGGCCGGTCGTCGTGATGGACGTGCGCTCGGCCGAGATGGTGAAACTCGCCTCGAACGCCCTGCTCGCCACGAAGATCAGCTTCATCAACGAGATCGCGACCTTGTGCGAGAACACCGGCGCCGACGTCGAGGAGGTCGCCCGCGCGGTCGGCCTGGACCATCGGCTCGGCCGCCACTTCCTGCGGCCCGGCATCGGCTGGGGCGGCTCCTGCTTCCCCAAGGACTCCGAGGCGCTGCGGCAACTGGCCAGCAACACCGGCCTCCACCTGCAGCTGCTGTCGGCGGTGATCGAGGTCAACAACCTGCAGAAGCGGCGGGCGATCCAGAAGCTGAAGGAGGAGCTGGGCACCCTGGCCGGCGCCAGGGTGGCGCTGCTCGGGCTGACGTTCAAACCGGGGACCGACGACATGCGCGAGGCGCCCAGCACGGTGCTGGCGGCGCGGCTGCTGGCGGAGGGCGCCGAGGTGCGCTGCTGGGACCCCATGGCGCGCCCGGCCGAGACGGAGCCGTGGACCTCGACGAGCCGCCACGCGACGCCGGAGCTGGCGGTCGAGGGTGCGGACGCGGCGATCGTGGTGACGGAGTGGCCCCAGCTCAAGGAGGTCGACTGGGCGAAGGCCGCCTCGGTGATGCGGCGTCCGGTGCTCTTCGACGGCCGCAACCTGCTCGACCCGGCCGGGATGCGCTCCGCCGGATGGACGTACATGAGCGTCGGCCGCCCGTAGCCGCCGCTCGCCGTGACGGGGGCAATTTCCTCGAATCAACAGTGTAAGTGATCTTCTTCGCCCTAAGATCGCTTACATGCTGCTTTACCGAAAGTTACGGATGATGACTGTCCTCACGGCGGCCTTCGCCGTCGCGC
Source organism: Nonomuraea sp. NPDC005501 (assembly GCF_040605905.1). Lineage (NCBI taxonomy): Bacteria > Bacillati > Actinomycetota > Actinomycetes > Streptosporangiales > Streptosporangiaceae > Nonomuraea > Nonomuraea sp. NPDC005501. Next base: position 44,960 of record NZ_JBEXDT010000055.1, read on the forward strand.
TCACCGGGGCGGTCGCGGGTGGCGTGAAGACGGCGCGGGCCGACCAGACCCAGCCCGCCGCCGACAGCCAGCTGCTGTTCTACAACCACGCCTACAGCGTGGTCGACCGGGCGACCGCCGACGCCATCGAGCACTCCGACTATCTGAAGGAGTTCGCCAACTTCGAGGTCCGCACCACCACCGGTGGGGGGATGACCTGGACGGGTCGTTACCTCTACGGCCGCCAGACCTACATCGAGCTGTTCGGCGAGAACGATCTCCCCGGCCAGGACGGTCTCTTCGGCTCCGCCGGGCTCGGAGTCTCCACCGAGCACGCCGGCGACCTGGCGACGGTCACCGACCGGCTGAAGGCCCTCGGGATCACCGACCCGGCCAAGTACCGCCAGACGCGTGACTTCGGCGACGGCGTCAAGGTCCCGTGGTTCGACACCATCCGCACCTTCTCCGACCAGTACGACGCCTTCGACCCGTGGGCGATGGAGTACCTGCCGGAGTACTTCGCCGACCCGCGCAGCAAGACCGAGCCGGAGAGCTACCCCGGGGACGTCAGCCGGGAGCGCTACCTGTCCGACGCCTACAGCACCCATCTGATGCGCGACGTCACCGCCGTCCACATGGGGGTCACCGAGCGCGACCTCGCCACCGCGGTGCCGCTGCTGAAGGCCGGCGGGTTCAGCGTCCGCACCCTTTCGGGCGGTGGCATCGTCGCGGTGGGCGGCGGCACCACGATCCGCCTCGACGCCGTCGCCCGCGCCCAGGCCGGCCTGAAGCAGGTCACCTTCTCGCTCAACAAGACGATCACGTACCAGGACGAGGTGCAGATCGGCCGGTCGACCCTCCTCGTCGGCCCGGGCACCCGCGCCGTGTGGAACTTCGACGGCCCCCAGTAGCCGCTCCCCGGTGAACATCCCCTGGTAGGCAACCCGCCGGACGACGAGGGCGTCGTCGTCCGGCGCTCCTTCGCCCAGCCGCCGGGTCCGCCCGCGTCCGCGTCGTGGAACACCTCGCCCACGTCGGCCCCGCGCTCGACGAGCTCCGACCGCGCCGCGCCGATGTCGTCCTCGCCGGACGACTCCGGGGGAGGCCATGACGGCGAAGCGTCAGGCGTCCTCCTCGCGCCGGCCGAAGGAGCGCCGGTACGCGCCCGGCGTGGTGTGCACCAGGGACCGGAAGCGCCGGCGCAGGTTGGTGGCCGAGGACAGGCCGACGCGGCCGGCGATCGTCTCGACCGGCAGATCGGTCTCCTCCAGGAGGACCCGCGCCGCGGCGATCCGCTGGTCGAGCAGCCACCTGCCCGGGCTGACGCCGAGCTGTCCGGTGAACCGGCGGGCGAGCGTCCGCGGCGAGAGGCCGGCCCGCGCCGCCAGGTCCTCCACGGTCAGGGGCTCGTGCAGCCGCCCGGCGGCCCAGTCGAGGACCCGGGCCAGGGACTCCGCCGGGCGGCCGGCGGAGGCGGGAGCGGCGTACTGCAGCTGCCCGCCCTCGCGGTGCGGGGGCATCACCATGTGCCGGGCGATCTGCGCGGCGTACGCCGCGCCGTGGTCGCCGCGGACCAGGTGCAGGCACAGGTCGATGCCGGCGGCGGTGCCGGCGCTGGTGGCGACGTCCCCCAGATCGACGTACAGCGTGTCGGGCTCCACCTGGACCTCGGGGAAGCGGGCCGCCAGCTCGGCGGCCATCCGCCAGTGGGTGGTCGCCCTGCGGCGGCTCAGCAGCCCGGCCTCGGCCAGCAGGAAGGCGCCCGAGCAGATCGCGACGAGCCGGGCGCCGCGCCGGTGCGCCCGCCGCACCGCGTCGAGCACGGCGGGCGGGGCGGGCCGCTCGTGGTGCTGCCAGCCGGGCACCACCACCGTGTCCGCCTCCTCCAGCGCCGCCAGCCCCCGGCTCACCACCATGTCGTAGCCGGCCAGGGTGGGCACGGCGCCCGGCCGCTCCCCGCACACCTCGAACGCGTACCGGGCGGGCAGGCTCGGGCGGCGCACGCCGAAGACCTCCTGGGCGCACGCGAGCTCGAACGTCGCCTGCGGCGCCAGCACGAGAGCGGCCACCCGGTGCAGCTTCATGGCAGAAAAGTACTCGTAGGTGTCAAACCAGACGCTGGGCGGGCGGGGGAGTCCGCCGGGACGATGGTGGCATGACATCACCTGCTGACGACATGCAGATCCTGAACCTCGACGAGATCGAGCCCGTCGAGGTCGCCCCCGGCATCGTCCGGCGCGCTCTGCCGGCCACCGACCGGTGCCGCGGCTGGGCTTACGACTTCGCCCCCGGCGCCGAGTGGCCCGAGGTGGACGTGCACGAGGGCGAGGAGCGCTACTACGTGGTGTCGGGCGAGTTCATCGACCGCGGGCACCGGCTCGGGCCGGGCAGCTACGTGGTGTTCGCGCCCGGCAGCACCCACCGCCCGCGCACCGAGACCGGCGCCCGCATGCTCGGCCTCAGCATCCCCCTCCCGTAGCCGCCGTGATCCGTTGCCCGCCGTGATCCGTTGCCACCGTGATCCCTGGCTACTCCGGGTGGGCGACGTACGTGTCGAAGAAGGCGAAGGTGCGCCGCCACGCGTCGTCCGCGGCCGGGCGGACGTTGCCGTGACTGAGCGGGAACAGCGCCAGCTTGGCGACCGGGTGATGGCCGTCGGTCATGAACGAGTGGCCGGCGTCCGGGTAGATCTCGACGTCATGCTCGATGCCGAGCGCCCGCATGTGCTCCTTCAGCCGCGCGCCGTGCGACCGGAAGCCCTGGTCGCGGCCGCCGTAGGAGCCCACGACCGGGCACACCGGCCGCAGCTCCTCCTGGTCGCGGGGGACCATGCCGTAGTTCACCGACGCGGCCCGCACGCCGGGCGGCGCGCTCGCCGCGTACGCCAGGGCGAACCCGCCTCCCATGCAGAACCCGATCACCCCGAGCCGGTCGCCGTCGACGTCGTCGCGGCCGGCCAGCCATCGCCGGGTCGCGTCGATGTCGGCGGCGGGCTGACCCGGCCTGCCGGTCGCGAGCTGCCGCATGGCCCGCGCCAGGCAGCCGACCCTGCTGCCGTGGCTGTACAGATCGGGCAGGACCGCCGCGTACCCCCGGGCGGCGAACAGGTCCAGCACGTCCAGCATGTCCGGCTCGACGCCGTAGATCTCGTGCACCACCACGACCCCCGGCCACCCGTCCGCGGGCGGGACGCCCTCCGGTAAGGCGACCGTCGCCGCCAGGGAGCCGCTGTCCGGCAGTGGGATGCGCACGTCTTGTCTCATCAGCGGCCCTTCGCCCGAACCTCGCTCAAATGACACGTAACGTACAGGCCGGGCCGCCGCAGGAGCGGGGGCGGGGTGTCCTGCCCCCGCTCAGCGGTCACTTCACGAGGTAGGCGTCGGCGAGGATCTGCTGGACGGTGTTGCCGTCCCTGTCCTTGGCCTCGACCTTGACGGAGACGCTGCCCGGGCCCCTGGGGTTGAGCACGAGCACCTTGTCGCCGGGCAGTACCGCGGCCTGTGTCCAGTGGGCGCCCTTGTCGGCGGAGACCCACACCCCGCGCAGCGCCGGCGACCTGCCGCCCTCGGGCTTCACGGTGAAGGTGAACGGCCTGCCGCCCTGGACGGTGTCGTCGCCCGGCAGCCCGAGCTCGTACCGGAGCCGGATCAGCGGCACCTGGGCGCAGGGCTGCTTGTCCTCCCACAGCACGGTGTCCAGGCAGGCGTGCGGGGCGTCGCCGGTCGCCGGTCGGGCGGAGCGGAACGTCCACGTGGTCTCGACCCCGGTGCCGGAGTGCTTGCCGGGGAACGCGTCCTTCCACGAGTCCGTCAGCCGGTACGTCCCGGCCCCGGCGGGGACGGTGTAGTAGGGCAGGCCCAGGTCGTCGTACTGCGGCTTGACCTCGGCGTCACCGCTGAACAGGCGGACCTCCTCGGTCCCCGGCGCGCCCTGGTAGGTGTGGCTCGGGTCGGAGGCGTCGGAGTAGTAGCCGAAGCCGAGCGGGGTGAGCGCGCGCAGCCGCAGCCGGTCGCCCTGGCGGCAGCCGTCGCAGTACAGGGCCGGGCTGACCCAGTCCGGCAGGTCCGGGCCGGTCGTGAGCTGCGCGGGCACGAGGGCCTCGTTCCAGTTCTCCCGCTCCCGGGTGGGGCGGGTGAAGCCGCGGGAGGAGGAGGCGTACCGCTCGGCGCCCGAGGCCGGGTCGAAGAACGAGTAGTCGCGCTCCCACAGCACGTCCTCGCCGGCCGCGTTGTAGTACTCGGTCCTGGCCGTGGGGGCGGCGATGCGGTGCGAGCCGCGGATGCTGAAGCGCTGGTCCTCCGCGAAGGTGTGGTTGACCTCCGTGAAGTCCGCGTGCGGCCCCCATGTGCCCGCCTGCGGGGGGAACTGCGCGTGGTAGGTGGTGTCGATCTCGGTGAGGTCGCGGGCCTTCGGCGTGAAGGTGAGGCGGCCGGCCGTGGCGCCCCGCACGTAGTAGGCCAGCTTGTACGCGAACGGGGTGGTCGGTGTGGAGCGCAGCGCGGCGCCCGGGTACGGCTTGCGGGCCAGCACCTTGCCCAGCCGGTCCGCCTCACCGCTGTCGATCCACAGCACCGGGATCTTGTTCTGGGCCGTGTACGCGGCGTCGCTGAGCAGCCAGGCGAACCGGTCGCTGGTGACCACGCCCGCGGCCCCCGCCTTGGCGGCCAGTTCCATGTCGGCCAGGAACAGCTGCAGGGAGTCCCTGGCCGGGAGGTGGACGAGCTTGCCGCGCGTGTCGGCGCCGGCGCGCATGTCGTCGCCCGTGGTCAGGCTCAACCGCCGGTCCGTGGTGAACTTCGGCACCAGCGCGTCGTGCTCGCTGACGTAGCGGGGGTTGAGCTGGAGGCCCGGCACGGTCAGCTCGACCTCGGGGGCTCGGCGGATCTGGTCGAACAGCACCATGGAGGTGCCCACCGTGGGCGCCTTCCGCAGCCGCGTGACCCAGTAGCTGCCGGTGTTGACCGGCTCGTAGCTGAGCAGTGAGGCGCCCGCGTACATCTGGCCCGAGGCGGTGGTGCGGGTGTTCATCACGTTCAGGAACACCGGCTCCGACGTGCGGGGCGTGCTCACGCGGATGGGCTCGACGTCGGTGGCGTCCAGGGTGACCGTGGTGTCGCCGGCGAGCTTGATCTCGGGGGCGAGCAGCGTGGCGTACTGGAGCTGCCGGTCCGGCTTGGTGTACCACCAGGGCATGTCGCCGAAGGAGTAGACGCCGCCGTGGGCGAGCCTGAACCGGGCCTCGAACGTGCCCGGCGTGTCGGTGGCCCGCCAGTCGTCGGTGGCCACGGTCATCGGCTCGCCTTCGAGGAGCGGGTCGGTGTCGCTGACCCGCAGGGCGGACACGATGCCCCGGTTCATCGTCCATTCCGGCCGGCCGACGAGCCGGACGCGCACGGTGTTCATCCTGGCCTGCTTGCGGAACGCGATCGGCGCGGTCAGCCGGGCCGTGCCCGCGGTCGCCGTCAGGCGCCCCTCGTACCAGCCGGGATCGCCGAGCGTGGGCTCGATCGTGAGGTCCGCGCTCGCGGTGCCGCCCGCGGGGACGGTCAGCGACGACGGGGTGATCGTGGCCATCCCGGCGGGGGGCTGGGCGTCACCGTGCTTCAGCGTCAGCGACAGGTTCAGCGTGACGGGCTCCTTGCCGGTGTTGCGGTAGGTCACCTTCCGGGTCAGCGTCTGGCCGGTGTACGGGTCGGTGAAGCCGGCGTAGACGGTCGCCAGGTCGTCGAAGACCTGCTGGGTGACGGCCTGGCCGATGTCGAGCCGGCCCGCGCCCTGGTCGTGGGCCGTGGCGTCGCCCGGCTTGGCGGTGCCCGTCAGCGCGGTCTTGAGCTGGTCGGGCGTCCAGTCGGGGTGCTGGGCGGCGAGGATGCCGGCGGCGGCCGCCACGTGCGGGGCGGCCATCGAGGTGCCGGACGCCGCGGTGTAGTGCTCGTCGACGGGGCCGCCGCCGGGGACGCTGCTGCCCTGGCCGAGGGAGGTGCCGGCCGCGCGCGCCGCGACGATGTTCACGCCGGGCGCGGTGATCTCCGGCTTGATCGCGAAGTCGTCGCTCAGGCGGGGGCCGCGGCTGGAGAACTCGGCGATCCGGTCGGCGGAGTCCACCGCGCCCACGGTCAGCGCCGAGGTGGCCGCGCCGGGAGAGGCGACGGTGTACCGGCCGGGGCCCGAATTGCCGGCCGCGACCACGAACAGCGTGCCGTACGCGGCGGTCAGCTCGTCGGCCGCCTGGCTCAGCGGGTCGGTGCCGTCGGTCGGGCTGCTGCTGCCCAGGCTCATGTTGACCACCCGGGCGTGCGCGGTGGCCGCCTGCCACTGCATCGCCGCGATGATCTCGGAGTCGTTGCCGCTGCCCGTGTCGTCCAGCGCCTTGGCGATGGTCAGCCGGGTGCCGGGGGCGACGCCCTTGTACCTGCCGTTGGAGGCGGCGCCGCTGCCCGCGATGATGGACGCCACGTGGGTGCCGTGACCGACGCGGTCGGTGACCTTCGCCGGGTCGCCGCCGCCCGGACTGCCCGCGGGGACGAAGTTGCGGGCCGAGGCGACCCTGCCCTGCAGGTCGGGGTGGGCGGCGTCGATGCCGGTGTCGATGACGCCGACCGTGGCGCCCGTGCCGTCGAACCCGGCCGCCCAGGCCGCGGGGGCGCCGATCTGCGCGTTGCTGACGTCGTCGAGCGCCTTGACCTTGCCGTCGAGCCACACCTTGCGCAGGTCGGCCGTCAGGGCCTTGCCCGTGCTCCCTCCCAAGGACTGCCAGAACGTGGTGGCGTCCTTCTTGTCCAGCTTGATCGCCGCGCCGTCGATGCTCTCCAGCACCACCGGCTCCCCGCCGCCCTTCAGCGATCTGGCCTTGCCCGCCAGGTCGCCGGCCTTGGTCTGCGGCCGGTACTGGAGGATGAGCGGGATCCGCGCGGCCTTGGCGTCGCCGTAGCCGTTGGCCGCCAGGTAGTCGACGTTGAACAGCTCCTTGTCCAGCAGGCCCTTGCTGATGTAAGGACCGGCGTCAGCGGGGATCACGTAGTAGCCGTGATCGTCCTGCTGGGCCTGGTACGTCCGCGCCTCGTGGCCCTCGGCGGGCTCCAGGGTGGCGGACGCGCGGCCCGCGCCGTCCCTGGCGTAGGTGACGGTGTCCCCGGTGATCAGCGTGATCTTGACCGGTGGAGTGCCGATCGCGGGCGCGTTCGCCCTGGTGGCCGAGGGGGCGGCGGTCGCCGTGGTGGCCGTTGCCGGGACCGCGGAGAGCGGCACCGCCAGGACGGCCGCGAGTAAGGCCACGGCTCCGCGGCGCCGGGGGGTGGACAGCATGCGCACAACCTTCTCCAGACGTGAGAAACACCGGCCATCGTCGCCCGCGCGCGATGGAGATCGTTTCCTCGCTGACCTAATCTGGGAATCAGTCAGGGCACAAGTCCGCCGGACGGGCCAAAACCCGCCAGGTGGCGGTATCCCGCCACCCCTCCACCGGGAGAAGGGGCGTCGCCCATGCTCGAAGCGATCGGCCTGTCACCGGCCGAGAGCCGTCTGTACACGACGCTCGTCGAGAACCCGCGGTCCTCCGCCGCCGAGCTCGCCACGCACTGCGGCGTCTCCACGCTCCTGGCGGCCCGCACGCTGGCGGCCTTCGCGCGGCGCGGCCTGGCCAGCAGGCTGCCTGGCCGCCGTGCCCGATATGTCGCCGTCGCGCCCGACATCGCGATCAGGCCGCTGCTCACCCGCCAGGAGGAGGAGCTGCACCAGGTGCGCACGGCCATCCACGAGCTCACCACGTCGTTCCACCTGGCCTCCCGCTACGCGACGCATCCGGCCGAGCAGGTCGAGGTCGTCACGGGGACCGGCAACATCATCAGCCGGGCGTACGCGCTGCAGGACAGCGCCCAGACCATGTTCCGCAACATCGACAAGCCCCCGTACGTCATGCGCGGCCACGCCGACAACGTCGAGCGCGAGCGGCGGATGCTCAAGTCGGGCATCGACTACCGCAGCGTGTACGACCTGGAGTCCCTGGCGGTGCCGGGCAAGCTGCGGCTCATCCAGGACTCCATGGCCCACGGCGAGCAGGCCCGCGTGGTGGCCGGGGCGGCGGCCAAGATGTGGATCGCCGACGACGCGCTCGCGCTGATCCCCATCCGCAACGGCTCGTACTCCATCGACGCGGCGTTCATCCTGCACCAGTCGGCCCTGCTGGACGCGCTGATCGCGCTGTTCGAACGGGAGTGGGGACGGGGGTTCCCGCTGCGGGGGACACCCCGCCCAGCCGCCCCCGACGGGCCCGACGAGGCGACCAGGGAGCTGCTGGCGCTGCTCGCGGGCGGGCTGACCGACGAGGCCATCGCGCGGACGCTGGGACTCGGCCTGCGTACCGTGCAGCGCCGCATCCACGCGGTCATGCGCGACCTGAACGCCATCACCCGCTTCCAGGCCGGGCTCGCGGCCCGCGAGCGCGGCTGGATCTAGCGTGCGGCGGCGGCCGGGTCACCGCCCGAGGCGCCGTCCACGGGGTGGAGACGGCGCCGCTGCCCGAGCCGGGCCCCGACGGCTGGCGCGCCAAGCTGGAGCTGTCCGCGCGCGCGGAGTGGGCACTGCGATCTACCAGGACCACCCCTGGGTGTCCCACCTCGTCGCGGTCACGACCCGGCCGCCCGTCGCCCCCAACCTCATGGCCTGCACCGACTGGCGGATGCGCGCCCTGGCCGGCCACGACCTGGACTTCACCACGCTGGTCCAGGTCGCCATCATGATCGGCACCTACCTGCAGAGCGCCGCCATCCCCCTCGCCCACGAGGCGCAGGTCGCCCGGACGACCCGGCACACCCGTCAGCAGTGGGCCGACGCCCGGCACGACGCGATCCACCGCACCATCGCCGTGTCGCCCCGTCCGTCAGAGCGGGATGAACAGCGCCTCGAACGGCGGCTCGCCGACGCCCGTCGTGACGTGCCCCAGGCCGGTGGTGTCGGCGGCGAGCACCAGGTCACCGGGGCCGAAACGGCGCCGGCCGCCGTCGGTCACCGTCACCTCGATCGTGCCGCGCAGCATCACCACCCACTGCTCGCGCGGCGCCGGGTGGGCGCTGCTGTCGAACGCGGCGCTGCGCAGGAACTGCACGCCGTCACTCGACGGCAGCCCGCCCACCGCCATGGCCGGCACCCCGTCGGCGACCTGTCGCCGCTCGAGCGCGATCTCGCCGTCCTCGAACGCCGAACCGCCGTCCCCCGTGCGGATGATCCTGGTGAAGCGCATCAGCTCACCCCGATGAACTGGTGGTCGGTACGGATCCGGCCCTCGCCGTCCAGGGCCAGGATGTCCAGGCCACCGCCCACGACCTCGCCGTCCCGGACGGACACCATCGACCACCGGACGCCGATCACGTTCGACAGGAGGACGAACGGCTCCCCGGCGACCCGGAAGACGTGCTCGCCCGGCGCCACGAACATCTCGTAGGCACGGGTCACCCTGGCGTCCAGGGCCTCGTGGCCGTGGACCTCCAGCGGCGGCACGGGAAACGCGAGCGCCGCGGCGGCGTTGCGGATCGCCTCGGGCGGATCGATCAGCACCTGGATTCCGCCGGGTGCCCACAGCTCACGGATGAGGGCGCCGCGCGTCGCCGGATCGGGCTCGTTCCACTGGGCGACATAGCGGTCGGCGCACTGCTTGACATCGAATGTGTTCCTCATGGCCAGCAGTGTGCGGGCCCGGGCGGCGGCCGCGCGATTCCCTGGAGGGAATCGCGTCACCGCGGATGTCCACTATGAATGGTGACATGACGGTCTTGGCGGAACCCGAGCAGTTCGCCCGCGAGCTACGGCGCTGGCGGACGCGCCGCCGCTTCAGCCAGCTCGACCTGGCGATCCGGGCCGACACGACCCAGCGCCATCTGAGCTTCCTTGAACAGGGACGTTCACGGCCGGGCCGCGTCATGGTGGTGCGGCTCGCCGAGTCGCTGGGGCTGTCGCTGCGGGAGCGGAACGAGCTCCTGCTCGCGGCGGGCTACGCGCCGATGTACGCCGAGTCGAGCCTCGACGCCCCGGAGCTCGGCCCGGTGCGTGAGGCGCTGGAGCGCATCCTCGACGGCCACCTGCCGTATCCCGCGGTCGTCGTCCGGCGGCACGGCGAGCTGGTCGCCGCCAACGCGGCGTTCGGCGTGCTGCACGAGGGCGCCGCCCCCGCGCTGCTGGAGCCGCCGCTCAACGTGCTGCGGCTCGCCCTGCATCCCGAGGGCATGGCCCGCCGGGTGGAGAACCTGCCCGAGTGGGGCCGCCACATCACCGGCAGCCTGCGCGACCAGCTGCGGCAGAGCCCCGATCCGGACCTGGAGGAGTTCATCGCTGAGCTGGACGCTTACCTTCCCGACGTGGACCCACCGGCGGGGCATCTGGGCTTCGCCGTGCCGCTGCGGCTGCGGGTGCCGGAAGGCGAGCTGCGCCTCATCACCACGCTGACGTCGTTCGCGACGGCCGTGGACGTCACGCTGTCCGAGCTGCGGCTCGAAGCGTTCCTGCCCGCCGACGAGCCCACGGCGGCCATCCTCAGACGGAGGGCCATGTGACCAAGATTACATCTAGTTAGATGTATCAAGTTTAATATGTTTTTCCCATGAACGGATTCCTCAGCGTCCCCGGTGCCCGGCTCTACTACGAGGTCCGCGGTACGGGCCCGGTCCTGCTCATCTCCCAGAGCGGTGAGGGCGACGCCGGCCGCACCGTCGACCTGGTGGACCGGCTCGTCGCCGACCACACCGTCATCACCTACGACCGGCGCGGCCTGTCCCGCAGCACGCTGGACGACCCGGCCGGCGGCGCGACGGTGGCCGAGCACACCGACGACGTGCACCGCCTGCTCGCCGAGCTCACCGACGAGCCCGCCCGCATGCTCGGCTGCAGCTTCGGCGCGGTGCTCGGCCTGCATCTGGCCGTCCGGCACCCGGCCCAGCTCCACACGCTCGTCGCCCACGAGCCCGTCGCGCCCGCCCTGCTGCCCGCCGCCGAACGCCGCCTCCACGAGGAGGAGCTCCAGGGCCTCCAGCGGCTCTACCAGGACCAGGGGCTCGCCGGAGCGTTCGGCAAGATCGCCGAAGTCCTCGGCATCCAGCTCGGCCGGCAGGAGACCGAGTCCGGGCTCACCCAGCACCCCATGGACGACCGGCGCAGGGCCGGCTTCGACTTCTTCATCCGCAACGACTTCGGCGCCATCGTCCTCGACACCCTCGACACCGCCGCGATCGCCGCCAGTTCGGTGCGTATCGTCCCGGCGGCGGGGCGCACCACGCCCCGGCACGTGTTCGACCACCGCTGCGCGCACGAGCTGGCGACCCTCGTCGGGCGAGAGGTCGAGGAGTTCCCCGGCGGCCACAACGGCAATCTCACCCACCCGCGCGCGTACGCCGCCCGGCTGCGCGACCTGTTCTGACGGCCCGGAGGGCCCAGGATATTCATGTATATCCAGTAGGGAATGTTGACTATGCGCGACCGGCGCCGTAGCGTTCCCGATATGAGCCAGGGCCTTCACTTGACCCGGCGCCCGCACGTCGACTTCGGTCACGTCGCCAGCGCGCAATGTCGTTGATCACGGACAGCTGACCGCGCACTTCCCCATCCCGGCATGGCCGACGGTGCTCGTGCCACCCTCTTCCCGCGCGCCCGCGCACTGGCGCGCCTCTTCATGAGGAACATTCCGTGATCAAGATCAGGCATCTCCTTCTCGTTCTGACGGCGGCCGGACTGGCCGCCTGCGGCTCCGCCGAGGGCTCGGCGCGTCCCGGCGGAGCGGAGGTGAAGGTGCTGCGTTACCAGGGCAACGTCGGCGCCGTCACCTACCCCGAACTCGCCGAGGACCTCGGCTACCTCGGCGACGTCAAGCTCAGGTGGGTCGGCAACACCACCAGCGGCCCCCAGGACATCCAGTCGGCCGCCACCGGCCAGACCGACTTCGGCGGCGCCTTCAACGGCGCGATCATCAAGCTGAAGGCGGCCAGAGCGCCGATCAAGGCGGTGATCGGCTACTACGGCTCCGACGACGAAAGCTTCAGCGGCTACTACGTGACCGACGACAGTCCCATCCGCACCGCCCGCGACCTCATCGGCAAGAAGATCGGCGTCAACACGCTCGGCGCGCACCACGAGGCCGTCATCAAGGAGTACCTGAAGCGGGCGGGCCTGACCACGGAGGAGATCAAGCAGGTCCAGCTCGTCGTGATCCCCCCGGTCAACACCGAGCAGGCGCTGCGCCGGGGACAGCTCGACGTGGGCACGCTCGGCGGCATCATCAAGGACAAGGCGCTGCAACGCGGCGGCCTGCGCCCGTTGTTCACCGACGTCGGCCTGTTCGGGCCGTTCACCGCCGGCTCCGTCGTGCTGCGCGAGGACTTCATCGCGCGCAACCCCCACACCACGAGGACGTTCGTCGAGGCGTTCGCCAAGGCCGTCCAGTGGGCCCAGAGCCACCCGCGCGAGGAGGTCGTCGCCAGGTTCAAGCAGATCATCGCCAAGCGCGGACGCAACGAGGACGCGACCGCGGTGACGTTCTGGAAGAGCACCGGCATCGCCGGCAAGGGCGGCGTCATCGCCGCCAAGGAGTTCCAGACGTGGATCGACTGGCTGAGCCGCGAGGGCGAGATCAGGCCCGGCCAGGTGAAGCCGTCCGACCTCTACACCAACGAGTTCAACCCCTACGCCCACGGGAGCGGGTCATGACCGCCACACTCGACCAGACCGCGGTGAAGACCAAGATCGGCCTCCGGGACGTCAGCAAGGTGTTCCAGGTCAGGGACGCCCGCGAGCCGTTCGTCGCGCTGTCCGGCATCGACCTCGACGTGCGCGAGGGGGAGTTCCTCACCCTCGTCGGGCCGAGCGGCTGCGGCAAGTCCACGCTCCTCGACCTGGTCGCCGGGCTGACGCGGCCGACCGGCGGCCAGATCCTCATCGACGGCACGCCGGTCACCGGCCCGGGACTGGACCGGGGGATCGTCTTCCAGCAGTACGCGCTGTTCCCCTGGCGCACCGCGCGGGCCAACGTCGAGTTCGGCCTGGAGGCGAAGGCCGTACCGAAGAAGGAGCGGCGGGAGCGGTCCCGGCACTACCTCGACCTCGTGGGCCTGACCGGCTTCGAGGAGCGCTACCCGCACGAGCTGTCCGGCGGCATGCGGCAGCGGGTGGCGATCGCCCGCAGCCTCGCCTTCGACCCCGACGTGCTGCTGATGGACGAGCCGTTCGCCGCGCTGGACGCCCAGACGCGCGAGTCGCTGCAGGAGGAGCTGCTGCGGATCTGGGAGAAGACCGGCAAGACCGTCGTCTTCATCACGCACGGCATCGACGAGGCCGTCTACCTCGGCCAGCGGGTCGCCGTCATGACCTCCCGGCCGGGCCGGATCAAGGAGATCGTCGAGGTGTCCTTCGACTCCCGGGACGGTGACCTGCGCGCGGACCCGGCGTTCGGCGAGTACCGCCACCACGTGTGGGCCCTGCTGCGCGACGAGGTCGCCGCGGCGCAGGTCCTGGAGCGGAAGGCGACGTCCCATGGCTGACCGGCCGGGCGACCTCGCCGCCGCCACCGCCCTGGGCGAGCGCGCGACCGAGCGGCTCTCCGTCGGCGCCCACGCCCCTGACCCGCCTCGCCACCCGGAGCCGCCTCCCGGCCCCCGCCCGTCCGCCCCCGCGCGCCGGTACCGGCACGTGGCCTCGCGGGCGCTCACGAAATCCTCGGCGATCCTGCTGCTGCTGGCCGCCTGGGAGGTGCTGCCACGGCTGGGCGTGTTCGACCGGGTCTTCGTGCCGCCGCTGTCGGAGGACCTCGCCGTCTGGTACGGGATGGTGCTCGGCGGGCAGCTCCCCGAGCACCTGGAGGCGTCGCTGGTCCGCTCGCTGTCCGGGTTCGGCCTGGCCATCGCGCTGGCCATCCCGCTCGGCCTGCTGATCGGCTGGTACCGCCCGGTGGCCGACACCCTGACCCCGCTCCTGGAGCTCTTCCGCAACACCTCGGCCGTGGCGCTGCTGCCGGTGTTCACCCTCATCCTCGGCATCGGCGAGACCACGAAGATCACCTTCGTGCTGTACTCCTGCTCCTGGCCGATCCTGCTCAACACGATCAGCGGCGTGAAGACCGTCGAGCCCCTGCTGATCAAGTCGGCCCGGTCCATGGGCCTCGGCCCGGTCCGGCTCTTCCAGAAGGTCATCCTGCCCGCCGCCGTGCCCACCATCTTCACCGGCGTGCGGCTGGCCGGCGCCTACTCCATCCTCGTCCTGCTGTTCGCCGAGATGGTCGGCGCCAAGGCCGGGCTCGGCTACCTCATCCTGGACGCCCAGTCCAGCTTCCGCATCCCCGAGATGTACGCCGGGATCATCACGATCTCCGCGCTCGGCCTGCTGTTCAACCTGCTGCTGATCAGGATCGAGCGCCGCTTCTCCACCTGGAGGACCACATGACGAGAAAGCTGCACCTCAACGCCTTCCTCATGGGCGTCGGCCACCACGAGGCGGCCTGGCGACACCCGCGCACCGACCCGGCGAGGATCGCCGACGTCCGGCACTACCAGGACCTGGCCCGGATCGCCGAGCGCGGCAAGCTCGACTCGGTCTTCCTGGCCGACGGCCTGGCCCTGTGGGGCAACATCCGGCACAACGCGCTCGGCGGCCTGGAGCCGCTGACGCTGCTGGCGGCCCTCGCCGCCGTCACCGACCACGTCGGCCTGATCGCCACCGTGTCGACCACCTACAACGAGCCGTTCCACGTGGCCCGCAAGTTCGCCTCCCTCGACCACATCAGCGGCGGCCGGGCCGGCTGGAACATCGTCACCTCCGCCGGCGAGGCCGAAGGGCACAACTTCGGCGTCGAACGGCCCGCGCACGCCGACCGCTACGCCAGGGCCACCGAGTTCCTGGAGGTGGTCACCAAGCTGTGGGACAGCTGGGAGGACGACGCGATCCTGTCCGACCGGGCGAGCGGGCTCTACGCCGACACCGGCAAGATCCACCCGATCGAGCACGCGGGGGAGCACTTCACCGTCCGCGGCCCGCTGAACACCTCCCGCCCGCCCCAGGGCCACCCGCTGCTGGTGCAGGCGGGCTCCTCCGAGGACGGCAAGGAGTTCGCCGCCCGTCACGCGGAGGCCGTCTTCACCGCCCAGCAGACCCTGGCGGAGGGCCAGGAGTTCTACGCCGACCTCAAGCGCCGCGTGGCCGGGCACGGCAGGCAGCCCGGGGACCTGCTCGTGCTGCCGGGCATCTCGCCCATCATCGGCTCCACCGAGCGGGAGGCGCTCCGCCTGGAGAAGGAGCTGGAGGACCTCATCATCCCCGCGTACGGCCTGGTCCAGCTGTCCCACATGACCGGCATCGAGCTGAGCGAGGACGCGCTCGACCGCCCGCTGCCGGACATCCCCGTCGAGACCGAGGGCGCGCAGAGCCGCCGCAAGCTCGTCGTCGACCTGGCCAGGCGGGAGGGTCTCACGGTCAGGCAGCTCATCGGCCGGCTGGCCGGCGGCCGGGGCCACCGCGTGGTGGCCGGCACCCCGGAGCAGATCGCCGACGAGATCCAGGAATGGTTCGAGGGCGGAGCGGCCGACGGCTTCAACGTCATGCCTCCCCTCCTGCCCGCCGGCCTGGCCGACTTCGTCGACCACGTCGTACCGGAACTGCGGGTCAGGGGCCTGTTCCGGGACGAGTACGAGAGCCGTACCCTGCGCGGCAACTACGGACTGGCCCGGCCCGGCTCCCGGTACGCCGCCCATGACGGCGCGGAGCTGGAAGTGGCGGTGGCCGGATGACCGAGACCCTGCCCGACCGCACGGTGGACGCCGACGGTTACCGCCGCGCCCTCGCGGTGCACGCCGCCGGCGTCGTGGTGATCACCGCGCAGAGCGGCGGCATCCCCGTCGGCCTGACCGCCACCTCCTTCTCCTCGGTCAGCCTGGACCCGCCGCTGGTCTCCTTCTACGTCGACCGGCGCTCCACCACCTGGCCCTGGCTGCGCTCGGCGGACCACTTCGCGGTCAACGTGCTGGCCAGTGACCAGGCGGAGGTGGCGGCCAGGTTCGCGAGCAAGGGGATCGACAGGTTCGCCGAGCCCACCCGGTGGCGTCCGGGGCCCCTCGGGGCGCCGCTGCTGCAGGACGTCTCGGCTCACCTGATCTGCCTGCCCCACGAGACGTCCGACGTCGGCGACCACGTGCTCGTGGTGGGCCTGGTCGCCGAGGCGTACGTGCACGGCACGGGCCGTCCGCTGCTCTACCACCAGGGCAGGTTCGGGCGCTTCATCGCCCACTCGTGACCGCGCCCCGCCACCGCGCCCCGCCACCGTGCCCCGCTACCGTGCGCCCGC
>NZ_JBEXDT010000056.1:0-61005 GCF_040605905.1 Nonomuraea sp. NPDC005501
CGCCACCAGCTCGGCGAGGTACTGCTGGGTCGCGGTGTAGGCGGCGAACAGTTCCTCGTCGCCGACCTCTCCGCCGAGGAACTTGTCGATGTTGTCCTGGAAGAAGCCCCGGTCCTCGTCCGGCACTCCCAGGAGCTCACAGATCACGATGGCGGGGATGGGCTTGGCGAACGCGGTCACCAGGTCTGCCGTCGGCCCGGCCTTGTCCATGGCGTCCAGGTGGTCGGCGGTGATCTGCTCGACGCGCTCGGTGAGCAGCCGCATCCGCCGTACGGTGAACTTGCCCACCAGCGGTTTGCGATAGCGGCTGTGCTGGGGCTCGTCCATGAGGAGGAACTCGCCGGGCGGCGCCGGCGGGACCTCGATGTCGCCGTAGTCGATGGTCGGGTGGTGGCTCATGAGCTCTCTGCGGGAGCTGAACCGCGGATCGGCCAGGACCGACCGGACCAGGTCGTAGCCGGTGACCAGCCAGCCCTGGTGTCCGTCGGGGAAGGGGAAGCGGCTGATCGGGCTCTGCTCGCGGGCCTCGATCAGCTCCTTGGGCGGGTCGAAGGGACAGCCGGACTGACGCGCGGTCGGCATCGTCGGGAGGGTGTGGGGGGAGTCGGTCATGAGCATTCCTTCTCTCGCGATAAGGCGTGTTGTGTGGAGCGCGAAGGGCACGTCGTGAGGAGGGCCGCCACGCCGGCCGGGATCAAGACGGCCCCCGCCGGTGCGGCCTAGGAGATCTTGCGACGGTAGGTGTTCATGGCGAAGCCGTACGCGACGATGAGGATGCCGACGCACCAGGCCAGGGCGATCCAGATGTCGGTGCCGACCGGCTGCTGGGCGAACAGGGCACGGATGGCGTTGACGACAGAGGTCACCGGCTGGTGCTCGGCGAAGACGCGCAGCGGGCCGGGCATGGTCTCGGTGGGGACGAACGCCGAGCTGAGAAAGGGCAGGAAGATGAGCGGGTAGGAGAACGCGCTCGCGCCTTCCATGGTCTTCGCGGACAGGCCGGGGATGACGGCGATCCACGTCAAGGCCAGGGTGAACAGGATCAGGATGCCGGCGACCGAGAGCCACGCCAGCACTCCCGCCCCCGAGCGGAATCCCATGAGCAGGGCGACGAGCACGACGACCACGAGCGAGATCAGATTGGCCACCAGCGAGGTCAGCACGTGCGCCCACAGCACCGACGACCGCGCGGTCGGCATGGACTGGAATCGCTCGAAGATGCCGCCCTTCATGTCCATGAACAGCCGGTACGCCGTGTAGGCGATGCCCGAGGCGACTGTGATGAGCAGGATGCCGGGCAGCTGATAGTTCACGTACGACACAGACCCGGTGTTGATCGCGCCGCCGAACACGTACACGAACATCAGCATCATGGCGATCGGCATGATCGCGGTCGTGATGATGGTGTCGGGGCTGCGCGTGATGTGGCGCAGGGACCGTCCCAGCAGGACGGCGGTGTCGCCGAAGAAGTGCTTGCTCATCGTAGTTCCTTACGCGGTCGTAGCGGCGTTGCGGTGCTTGCTGTCGGCGCCGACGAGGGCGAGGAACACGTCCTCGAGGGTCGGCTGCTTCTCGACGTACTCGACCTTGGCGGGCGGCAGCAGCTGCTTGAGCTCGGCCAGGGTGCCGTTCACGATGATCCGGCCCTCGTGCAGGATCGCGATCCGGTCGGCGAGTTGCTCGGCCTCGTCCAGGTACTGCGTGGTGAGCAGCACCGTCGTGCCCTGAGCGGCGAGCTCCTTGACGGCCTGCCACACCTCGATACGCGCCTGGGGGTCGAGCCCGGTCGTCGGCTCGTCGAGGAAGACGACCGGCGGGTTCCCGATGAGACTCATCGCGATGTCGAGGCGGCGGCGCATGCCACCCGAATACGTCCCCACCTTCCGCGCGCCCGCCTCGGTCAGCGAGAAACGCTTCAGCAGGTCATCGGCGATCTTGCCCGGGTTCCTGAGATGCCGCAGCCGGGCGACCAGCACCAGGTTCTCCCGCCCGCTGAGGATCTCATCGACGGCCGCGAACTGTCCCGTAAGGCTGATCGACTCCCGCACGTTCGCCGGTTGCGTGGCGACGTCGAACCCATTGACCCTGGCCGTGCCCGCGTCGGCCTTGAGCAGCGTGGACAGGATCTTCACGGCCGTGGTCTTGCCCGCTCCGTTGGAGCCGAGGAGGGCGAAGATGCTGCCCCGGGTCACGGTGAAGTCCACGCCGCGCAGCACCCGCAGATCCTTGTACGACTTCTCCAGGCCATGCACCTGGATGGCCGGGGCGTGCTGTGTCGTCATACGTCCGTCCTGTCTTGTCGTCCGGTGTCTTCGCCGGCGGCGCGCGCGATGGCGCGGGTGAATCGGTTGCGTTCGCGGGTCCTGTACTGGCCGAGGGGGTAGTCGGCCATGAACGTCTCGACGAACTCACGGGTCTTCGCCGAAGAGCTACTCGGTGTTGCTGACTACTGGTACAAAGTAACACTGACTACCGCTATCTAGCAACACTGAATAGCTGGGCAATGATTCGCGACCGCCTGTGTGGGTGCGGGTGACCTGATCGCTGTTCGTGAGTGCGGAACGGTGTGAACCGGTGTCCGTTGGGTGCCGTGGTCACGGTCGCGCTCGTGGCGGCCGTCGTGTCGTCCAACGCCTCGCCTGGCAGTGGGCGAAGACTCGTCGTGCGGAAGACGGCGCGATGCCGAGCGGGGTGGCCATAGCCAAGCAGTTCGGGCGCTCTCACCGATGGGGGCTCAACGCTCCGGCTCGCCGTACCTGCCAGGGGCAAACTCCTGGACCCTCCCCTCGCGGACCGCCTGGTGCAGGGCGGCGCGGAAGCGGCCCGGTCCCCACCTGCGGCCGTGGACGTGCTCGGCGAGCGTGTCGCGATCCGCAGGGCCGTGGTGTTCCAGCGCGTGAGCCACCTCGTCGATCTCCCGATCGAGGGCTTCCTCGGCGATGGCAGCGTGCCGGCTGGCCGTCCCACTGGTGCCGATCGCGCCTGGCGAGTACAGCCTGGTCCCGGGACCTGGGCGGAAGCGTCGGGCCCCTGCGCTCTCCGAAGCCCTTCGGCGCTTGCTGCGCAGGAGAGCCCGCTCCCTGCGCTCCGCCGCCTCGCGCCTGCCCTCCATGCTCAAGCCATACTCGTGCTCGGCCCGGAGCAGGGACTCGCGCTCGGCGGGCTCCATCTGTTCTTCCTCCGCCGTCAGCGGGCGGGCGATGTTCTCCAGCGACTGCTGCTCGGCCCGGACGCCGAACAGCAACTCGGCGATGCCGCCGATGGCCATGGCCGCCGCTCCGATAAGGAACCCGATCGCCACCAGGCTCACGTTGCCGCTGTGGATGAACTGGCCGAACAGGGCCGGCCCAGTGACGCCGCCGATGGCGGTGCCGATCGCGAAGAACAGGGCGATGGCCAGGGCCCGGGTCTCCATCGGGAAGACCTCGCTCACCGTGAGGTAGGCGGAGCTCGCGCCCGCCGAGGCCACGAAGAAGGTCAGCGCGATCAGGGTCATGAACGAGCCTGTGGTCAGCGCCTTGTTCATGAGCAGCACGGCGATCAGGGCGGTCAGGGCGGCGGAGACCAGATAGGTGCCAGCGATCATCGGAATGCGGCCGACGGTGTCGAACCAGCGCCCCATGACAAGGGGACCGAGGAAGTTCCCCAGCGCGAAAACAGCCATGAAGTACGGGACGTTCCCGGACGTCACGCCGAAGAAGCCGTTCAGCAACGTCCCGAGATCGAATGTGACGGCGTTGTACAGGAACGCCTGGCCGACGAAGAGAGCCAGGCCCAGGATCATCCGGCGCGGATAGCGCTCCATGGCCACCCGGGTGATCTCGCGGAAGGGGATTGCCTTACGCTGCCGGACGGTGATCGCAGAGCCAGGAGGCGGAAGCTCCTGATGGGTCTCCGCGCGGACCTCCGCCTCGATCCGGTTCACGATCCGTTCGGCCTCCTCGGCATGCCCGTGGATGAACAGCCAGCGCGGACTCTCCGGGAGGTGTCGGCGAGTGACCATGATCGCGAGCCCGATGACGCCGCCAATGGCGAAGGCCAGCCGCCAGCCGAGGCTCGGCGAGAACAGCGGGCTGAGAAAGGCGAGCGCGGCGACGCTGCCGATGGCGGCGCCCACCCAGTAGCTGCCGTTGATGGCGAGGTCCACCCGGCCGCGGTTGCGCGCCGGGATGAGCTCGTCGATGGCCGAGTTGATCGCGGCGTACTCGCCGCCGATGCCCATCCCGGTCAGGAAGCGCATGAGGAACAGGTACCAGGGCTCGACGGCGAAGGCGGTGGCCACAGTGGCGGCCATGTAGATCCCGAGCGTGACCATGAACATCCTCTTGCGGCCGAGACGGTCGGTCAGCTGGCCGAACAGGAGAGCCCCGATACACGCTCCGGCGACGTAAATGGCCGCAGCGGTGCCGATGTCGGCGGGGTTCACCACGATGCCGCTGCCACGTTCGATCATGCGGGAGGCGACCGCGCCGACGATCGTCACCTCCAGTCCGTCGAGGATCCACACGGTTCCGAGCCCGAGGACGACCTTCCAGTGGAATCTGGCCCATGGCATGCGGTCGAGGCGGGCGGGGATATCGGTTCGAACGGTGCCAAGCCGCGCTGTGGTCATGGTCAAGGCTCCTTCACCTAACACCGACGGATGGCGGGTCGGCGCAGCCCGGGCCGTGCTGCGCTGTACGGTGGGTTACATGCTCCGCTGTCGGGTTCTCGGGCATCGGTTCCGGTTCACCAGCGAACAGGAGACGATGAGCTGGCAGTGCCAGCGAGGCTGCGAGGCAGGCGGCGCCAGACGATACGCCTCCGCCGAGGATGCCCGCCGCTACGCCGAGGCCTTCGACAAAGAGGACCGGGAGGATCTCGGCAGGCGAGCCCCCCTGGTGGGACTCATGCCGCTCCGGCTCATCCGCGCCCTGCGCCGACGGCGAAAGACTGACCGCTAGGGCAGCACCGAAGCCAGGTCCCTCGGCATGCTGGATTTCACGTCCTCCCACTCGCCATCGGTAATGTGCTTCCTGAGCGCCTGCAAAACCGTCTTGACGAGATCTTCGGTATTTTCCTGGAATTCGAAGTTCACCCCGCTTGACACGCGGTCGAGGAACTCCTCACGGTTGACCTTCACCGGAACCGCGCCCGGGCGCCAGCCGTCGTAATAGAGACCACGGATCAGCAGCGGCAGTTGGGCGGCGAGATGCGCGCTCTCCTCGACGGACAGCCGGTCGCGGAGCGCGTGAAGCACCGCCCGGAGGGCGGCGTATGATCGGTTCCGCTGCTCAGCAGACCAACCGTGCGCCTCTTCGATCTCACGCAGGACCCGGTTCGTCTTGTCCACGGTCCGGTTGAACGGCGCATAACCGGTCTCCGCCATCTCGTCCATCCCTTCGCGTTCTCCTGTGGCACTACAACCTTGGCTCCAGTCGTCCCCGGACCACATCCCCAAGCCATGTAGTGGACCGAGCGCAAAAGATCTCCACAGGCAAGGGATTCGCCGCTCCGGCGCTGGAAAGCCCTCGATTGGAGGGAACGAGATGCGGGGTCGCGAACGGGAATGGCGCCAGGTCGAGGGGCTGCTTCGCACGCTGCGACAAGGCGGGACCGGCACGCTACTCGTAGACGGTGAACCCGGGGCGGGCAAGAGCAGGCTGCTGAACGAAGCCGCCGATGTCGCTCCCCACCACGGCATCGGCCTGATCCGCGGCGGCGTGGAAGAATGGGGCGAACTCGTTTCGTGCGGCTTCCTGCTGGAGTCCCTCGACCTCCCGTTCGAGGCACGGTCCGTCGGCTCACCGACGCACCTGCTGGACCGCCTGACGAAGGCCTTCGAAGAGCGGGCCAGAGCGCCGGTGCTGGCCGTGTTCGACGACCTGCACCGGGCCGAACCGGCGACGCTGAAGATTGTCCGTGCCCTACACGACCGGCTGACGACTCGGCCCGTCGGCTGGTTGCTGAGCGGCTCGACCGCCGAGAACGACGGCCGCGCCGCCTCCCTGTTCGGTTTCCTGGAGCGGAACGGCGCCGCGCGGGTGAAGCTCGCGCCGCTCTCGCCGGAAGCCGTCGCGGAGCTGGCAACGGACCTGCTCGGGAGGCCGCCCGATCCGATGACGAGTGTGCTGGTGGCCGGTGCCGGGGGCAATCCTCTGCTGATCATCGAATTGCTCGCCGGCCTGCGCGACGAAGGCCGCCTCGACGCGTCCCGTGGTGCCATGTCACATGCCCATGTGCCCGTCCGGCTGCGAGGGGTGGTGCGACGCTGGACCGACGCCCTGAGCGGGCAGGCCCGAAGCCTGGTGGAGACCGCCGCCGTGCTCGGCGGGCCGCTGCCGATCGAGCAGGCCGCGTCGCTGCTCGGCACCACGCCGGCCGGGTTGCTCTCCGCCATCGAGGAAGTCACGGCGGCGGGCATTCTCGACGTCACCGGGCGTGGGCTCGCCTTCCGCTACGAGCTGGTCGCGAGCGTCACCGCCACATCGGTTCCTCCGCCAGTACGGGATGCACTGCTGAGCCAGTTCGGCGCTCTCACAGACCTGGAACCGGCGGGCGGCCGTTTCACCACTTCGGCCGCTGCCGTCCACGCGGCGGTCACCGGTGGACGGCTGGAGGAGGCCGAGAACATGGTCCAGGAACGTCTCGCCGACAATCGCTTCGCCCAGAACGTGGCGGAACTACGATGCCTGCTGTCGGACATCATGTACCGGACCGGCAGGGACGACGAGGCGATCCACGAGGCCGACAGTGTGCTGGCCCTCCCGGCCCGCTGGCATCACGTGCGCGACCGCGCGGTCGTGGTGAGGCTGTATGCCATGACCCGCCAGCATGACGACTACGTAGGTGCATACGCGAATGACATCATCGAGGGCGAATCCGGGGACGGTCCAACAGTCAGGGTCGCCGCGCTGACCGCCCTCGCCACGATCGAGCGGGACGAGGGCAGGCTCTCGAACGCCTTTGCGCTGGCCGAGGACGCCTGGCGGCTGGCCAGCAAGGACCGGCCGAGCGAACGCCGCTACGAATCCTGTCTCACCATCGCGGCGATGCTCATCGATGTGCGCCGCCTCGACGAGGCGCGGGCAATGCTCCAGCAGGCACGCACGGAAATGCTCGCCAATGACCATCTGGCCTGGGCGGCGGACGTCGCGGCATTGGAGGCTCGCGCCCAGTTCGCCGCAGGCCGGTTCGACGGTGCGGTCACCGCAGGGAAGATAGCTCTGAGCCTCGCCGCCGTTCACAACATGCCGCTGGCCGCCGAGGTGGCCAGCGGCGTGCTCGCCGCCGTCGCTCTCCGGCGGGGCGACCTGCGAGAAGCAATGCGACGTCTCGCGGCCCCCGCCGAGGGATCGAGCGAAGCACACGCGCGGCACGCCCTGCTGGCAGCCCAGGTCACCGAGGCGTCTGACGGCCCCCGGAGCGCGATGACCTTGCTCACGGCTCTCTCCAGCCCGCTCCAGCTGTTTTCGCTGCTCGCCATGGATTCGACGGTGAGCGCGTGGATGGTGCGGGTCGCCATGGGCGCGGGAGACCGTTCAACGGCCGAGTCCATCGTCACCACGGCGGAGGCCCTCAGCCACGCCAGCCTGGGCCTCCCGATGTTGGCCGCGTCCGCCGCGCACGCCCGGGGCCTGCTCGATGGCGATCGCGAGGCTCTCTCCCTCGCTGCCGAGCAGATCGAGGACAAATGGGCGCAGGCCTCGGCCGAGGAGGATCTCGGCATGGTGCTGAAGGCCCTCGGGGAGCAGCAGGAGGCGGTCACCAGTTTGGACCGAGCCTTGGCGATCTACGATGACATCGGATCCACCAGGGACGCGGCACGCGTGCGCCGGAGGTTGCGCGACTTGGGGGTGCGCCGCCGCCACTGGCACCACACTCAGCGGCCCGCCTCCGGCTGGGGCAGCCTCACGGAAACCGAGCATGCCGTCGCCCTGCTCGCCGTCGACGGATGGACCAACCGGCAGATCGCCGAGCAGATGTTCCTCAGCGTCCATACGGTCGCGTTCCATCTGCGGCATGTCTACCGCAAGCTGAGCATCGGCTCCCGTGTCGAGCTCACACGCCTCGCGGTGGAGCAGGAACGTGTCGGCCCCGACCGGTCGCACGATGAGAGGCAAAGCTGAGCCGCCGAAACTACACGTGTGGGGGATGTGACCGCCCAGCGCGCCGACAAGGGTCAGAGCAGTAAGTTCTGAGCCCGAACCCCCCAATCCCAGTAGGGGGACCGATGGCATTGCTGGCAATGCGCCGCAGGGGCGGCGAGACATACCCGATGCGCGAGTTTGAGGACGTCTACGGCCGGCTGGGGCAGTTGATGAACGCAGCCCTGGGAGAGTTCGCCGAGGAGGGCCCCCGCACGCTGCTCCCAGGAGAGGTTGACGCCGAACGGGTCGAGGCGCGTCTTTCCGACGGCGTGCTGACCATCACCGTTCCGAAGGCGGCGGCTGCCAAGCCCCGGCACCTCGAGGTGACCGCCTGATGCGGGGAGAGGAGGAGCCATGACCGTCGCGCCGACCGGTTCCGTCACCGCCAACAAGGAACGGCTCGCCAGTTACCCCACGTATCAAGAGGCGCAGAAGACCGTCGACTATCTGTCGGATCACGGGTTCCCCGTACACGGAACGCTGATCGTGGGCGTGGGCCTGCGCTCGGTGGAGCATGTCCTCGCGCGCATGACCTATCTCCGCGCGGCCGGCTGGGGCGCGCTCAGCGGAGCCTGGTTCGGCCTGCTCGTCGGCCTGTTCTTCGGGATCTTCTCGACCATGGCCGAGTCCCTGGTCGCCCTGATCCTGTGGGGGCTGCTGTGGGGCGCGGTCGCTGGGGCGATCTTCGGCGTTATCGCGCACGCGGCGCACGGGGGACGGCGGGACTTCGTCTCCGAGACCGGCCTGGTGGCCGACAAGTACGAGGTCCTCGTCGACTCAGAACACGCGGCCAGGGCCCATGAGCTCATTGGGAAGGCGAACGAGCAATGGCGAAAGCAGTAGGCATCGACCTCGGAACCACGAACTCGGTGATCGCCGCTACCGAGGACGGTCACCCCACCGTGCTCCCCAACGCGGAAGGGTCACGCACGACCCCGTCCGTGGTGGCGTTCACCCCTGAGGGTGAACGCCTGGTGGGCCAGCTCGCGCGACGCCAGGCCATACTGAACCCGAAGGGAACGATCTACTCATCCAAACGGTTCATCGGCCGTCGTTACGACGAGGTCGAGAGCGAGATCCACGCTGTCTCGTTCGACGTCGTCGAAGGGCCGCAGGGAGACGTCCGCTTCCAGGTCGGCGAGAAGCAGTACGCGCCGGAGGAGGTCTCGGCGCTCATCCTGCGCAAGCTGGCCGCTGACGCGGCGAAGTATCTCGGCGAGAAAGTGACCGAGGCGGTCATCACCGTACCGGCGTACTTCAACGACGCGCAACGCCAGGCCACCAAGGACGCGGGGCGCATCGCCGGCCTCGAGGTCCTGCGGATCATCAACGAGCCGACCGCCGCCGCCCTGGCGTACGGGCTGGACAAGAAGTCCAACGAGACCGTGCTCGTCTTCGACCTGGGCGGCGGTACGTTCGACGTCAGCATCCTGGACATCGGCGAGGGGGTCGTCGAGGTCCGCGCCACCTCCGGCGACGGGCATCTCGGCGGCGACGACTTCGACCGCAGGATCGTCGATCATCTGGCTGACGAGTTCCAGCGAGACCAGGGCATCGACCTGCGCAAGGACCCGCAGGCGCTGCAGCGCCTCTTCGAGGCGGCCGAGAAGGCCAAGGTCGAGCTGTCGTCGGTGACCCAGACCACGGTCAGCCTGCCGTTCATCACGGCGGACGCCTCCGGACCCAAGCACCTCAACACCACGCTCATGCGGTCCACCTTCGAGCAGATCACCGCCGACCTCGTCGAACGCTGCATCCATCCCGTCGAGCAGGCGATGGAGGACGCCAAGCTCAGGCCCGCGGACATCGACGAGGTCATCCTCGTCGGCGGATCCACGCGGATCCCCGCCGTCCAGAGCCTCGTCCGCAGGCTCACCGGGGGCAAGGACCCCAACATGACGGTGAATCCGGACGAGGTGGTCGCCATCGGAGCGGCGATCCAGGCGAGCATCATCAAGGGCGAGGTGCAGGACGTCGTGCTGCTCGACGTCACGCCGCTCTCACTCGGTGTCGAGACCCTCGGCGGGCTCATGACCAAGGTCATCGAGCGCAACACCACCATCCCGGCCCGCCGGACCGAGACGTTCTCCACGGCGGAGGACAACCAGAGCGCCGTGGACATCGTGATTCTGCAGGGTGAGCGGGAGCGCGCCGCCGACAACCGGGTGCTCGGGCGCTTCCGGCTGGAGAACATCCGGCCCGCGCCGCGAGGGGTGCCGCAGATCGAGGTGACCTTCGACATCGACGCCAACGGCATTCTCAACGTTTCCGCCCGGGACAAGGACACCGGGGCCGAGCAGCGGATCACCATCAGTGAGAGCTCCAACCTGGGCAAGTCGGAGATCGAGCGGATGGTCGCGGACGCCGAGCAGCACCGTGACGAGGACACTCGGCTCCGGGAGACCATCGACGCGCGGAACGAGCTGGACTCGGTCGCCTACCAGGTGGAGCGCCGGCTACAGGAGCTCGGCGACGGCGTACCCGTGCACGAGAAGGCACGTGCGGAGCAGCTCGTCGGGGACGCCCGCCAGGCGCTCAAGGAAGAGGCGCCGATCGACCGGCTGCGGGCGCTCAGCGCCGAGCTCCAGCAGGTGTACCAGGGACTCGGCGCCAGTGTCCGGCCGGATACGCCTGAGGTGCCGCCTGATGTCCGGGCGGAAGGCGCCCCCGGCGCCGACGACGACGTGATCGACGCGGAGTTCACCACCTCGGAGCCCGATTGACATGCACGAGAACGTACCCGAGGGCCGGAGGGAGCCCCCTGAGGAGGCCGCCGCCGCGTCCGCGGAGACGGACGCCAAACTCGCGGAGCTGGAGGACCGATGGCTGCGCGCCGTCGCCGACCTGGACAACCTCCGCAAGCGGATCGCCCGCGACAACGAGCGGCTGCGGGCCGAGGAACGCGCCAGGGTCGCCGCCGCGTGGCTGCCCGTCCTGGACAATCTCGAGCTCGCGCTGAGCCATGCGGGCGACGGCGACGGCGACGCGAAGGCGGTGCTCGACGGTGTGCGAGCGGTGCGCGATCAGGCCGTCTCCGTCCTGGCCAGCCTGGGCTACCCGCGATATGACGAGACGGGGGTGATGTTCGATCCGGCGCGCCACGAGGCGGTGGCAGCCGTCGAACGGACCGATGTCGAGCCTGGCACCGTCGTGGAGGTGCTGCGGCCCGGCTATGGCGAGGGCGAGCGGCAGCTGAGGCCCGCAAGAGTCGCCGTCGCGAAGAAGGCGGAGTGATGGCCGCACGGCGGGACTTCTACGAGGTACTCGGCGTGGACAGGAATGCCGACGCCGACGAGATCCAGCGCGCCTATCGCAAGCTCGTGCGCGCCTACCACCCGGACGTCAACAAAGATCCGGGGGCAGAGGACAAGTTCAAAGAGATCTCGGAGGCCTACGCTGTGCTTTCTGACCCCGAGCAGCGTCGCCGCTACGACGCCTTCGGCCACGACTTCCGCCAGGTCCCGCCCGACGTGGACCCCGCGGACTACGCTCGCGCCCGCGCAGGCACGCGCGCCGGATCGGGTGGCACATGGCGGTCGGCGCCTGACCAGGGCGTTGATTTCGGCGCGGACCTTGACCTGGACGACCTGCTCAGCGGCATGTTCGGCGGCCGTGGCAGGCGACGCTGGGGCCCGGTGCCGGGCGCAGACCAGGAGGCGCAGCTCACGCTGACCGTCGAGGAGGCCTACCGCGGCGGCCGTCGCACCATCACACTCCCCGATGGCAGGCGGCTGGACGTCACGATCCCGCCCGGGGTCACGAACGGGCAGCGCATCAGGCTCGCCGGGCAGGGCGGGCGAGGAGGCGATGGAGCGCCGGCAGGCGATCTGCACATGATCGTGCGGATCGCCGACCATCCCCGGTATCGCGTGGAGGGCCGCGACATCCACACCACCCTGCCGCTCGCTCCCTGGGAGGCGGCACTGGGAGCCACGGTGCCCATCGACACGCCAGGCGGCGAGGCGAAGCTGACAGTGCCACCGGGCACGTCCAGCGGCCGTCGCCTGCGCTTGCGAGGGCGCGGCATGCGCAACCCGAGTGGCCCCGCGGGCGACTTCTTCGCCGAAGTCCGGATCATGGTGCCGGCCAAGCTCACCGACACGGAGCGACGCCTGTTCGAACAGCTCGCCTCCGCATCGCGGTTCGACCCGAGGAGGCGCTCGTGATCTACGCACTCGTACGCCCGTCCCGGCTGGACCTCGACTCCTACGCGCGGGCCACGGGGCTGCACCCGGAGATCGTCCGTCGGTTGGTGACCCTCGGACTGCTGGAACCCGACAGGGACGCCAGAGGGGAGCTGTGTTTCGCTCCCTCCAAGGTCACGGCGGCCGCCCGCATTCAGCGGCTGCACGAGGGCCTGTCCATCAACTACGCCGCGATCGGTGTGGTGATCGACCTCCTCGATCGGATCGCGGAGCTCGAAGCCGCCCTGCGCGGCCGTTTGCCACGACGCTAGGGAGACTTGGAGTGGACCCGAACAGGATGACGCAGAAGACGCAGGAGGCCCTGCACGACGCCCAGACCAAGGCGCTGCGGTACGGTCACACCGAAGTCGACGGGGAGCATCTCCTGCTGGCCCTGCTTGACCAGCCCGAGGGGCTGGCGCCCCGGCTGCTGCAACAGGCGGGTTCCGACACGCAGCTTCTTCGCGCCGATCTGGAAGCGGAGCTGGCGCACCGGCCCAAGGTCAGCGGCCCGGGCGCCGCGCCCGGCCAGGTGTTCCTCACCCAGCGCCTGGCCCGGCTGCTCGACGCCGCGGACCGGGAGGCCGGGCGGCTCAAGGATGAGTACGTCTCGGTCGAACACCTGCTGCTGGCCCTGATCGAGGAGGGCTCCGCGACCGAGGCGGGGCGGCTGCTGCACGGCCAGGGTGTGACCAGGGACCGGTTCCTGCAGGCGCTCACCGCCGTCCGGGGCAACCAGCGGGTCACCTCGGACATGCCCGAGGTCGCCTACGAGGCGCTGGAGAAGTACGGGCGCGACCTGGTCGCCGACGCCCGCGCGGACAAGCTCGACCCCGTGATCGGCCGCGACACGGAGATCCGCCGCGTGATCCAGATCCTGTCCCGCAAGACCAAGAACAACCCTGTGCTGATCGGCGACCCCGGCGTCGGCAAGACGGCCGTGGTCGAAGGACTCGCCCAGCGGATCACCCGCGGCGACGTCCCGGAGGGGCTGCGCGACAAGACCATCTTCAGCCTGGACATGGGCTCGCTCGTCGCGGGAGCCAAGTACCGCGGGGAGTTCGAGGAACGCCTGAAGGCCGTGCTGAACGAGGTGAAAGCGGCTGAGGGCCGGATCCTGCTGTTCGTCGACGAGCTTCACACGGTGGTCGGCGCCGGGGCGACCGAGGGCGCCATGGACGCGGGCAACATGCTCAAACCGATGCTCGCGCGCGGCGAGTTGCACATGATCGGCGCGACCACGGTGCAGGAGTATCGCCAGCACATCGAGAAGGACGCAGCCCTGGAGCGGCGGTTCCAGCCGGTACTGATCGACGAGCCCTCGGTCGAGGACGCTGTTTCGATCCTGCGTGGCCTGCGCGAGCGGCTGGAGGTCTTCCACGGTGTGAAGATCCAGGACAGCGCGCTCGTCGCCGCGGTGACGCTGAGCCACCGCTACATCGCCGACCGGTTCCTGCCGGACAAGGCCATCGACCTGGTCGATGAGGCGTGTGCGATGCTCCGCACCGAGATCGACTCCATGCCGGCCGAGCTCGACGCGCTGACCAGGAAGGTGATGCGGCTGGAGATCGAGGAGGCCGCGCTGGCCAAGGAGGACGACCCCGCGAGCCGGTCCCGCCTGGAAGAGCTGCGCAAGGAGCTGGTCGCCACGCGTGCCGAGGCCGAGGCGATGCGGGCGCAGTGGGAGGCCGAGCGGTCGGCCCTGCGCAAGGTGCAGAGCCTGCGGCAGGAGCTGGAGAGCGTGCGGCGGGAGGCCGAACAGGCCGAACGCGCCTACGACCTCAACCGTGCCGCGGAGCTGCGCCACGGCCGGCTCCCCGAGCTGGAACGCCGGCTTCGCGCCGAGGAGGAGCGGCTCGAATCCCGGCAGAACAGCCACCGGCTGCTGCGCGAGGTCGTCACGGAGGACGAGATCGCGTCCATCGTCTCCCGCTGGACCGGCATCCCCGTGACCCGGCTGAAGGAGGGGGAGCGGGACAAACTGCTCAAGCTCGATCAAATCCTGCACGAACGTGTCATCGGGCAGGAGGAGGCCGTGCGGCTCGTGGCCGACGCCGTCATCCGCGCTCGCTCCGGCGTCAAGGATCCTCGGCGCCCCATCGGATCGTTCCTGTTCCTCGGACCCACCGGGGTCGGCAAGACCGAGCTCGCGAAGTCACTCGCGGAGGCCCTGTTCGACACCGAGGACAACATGGTGCGCATCGACATGAGCGAGTACCAGGAACGCCACACGGTCAGCCGGCTCGTCGGTGCTCCTCCGGGCTACGTCGGTTATGAGGAGGGCGGTCAGCTCACGGAGGCGGTGCGGCGCAAGCCGTACTCGGTGGTGCTGTTCGACGAGATCGAGAAGGCCCACATGGACGTGTTCAACACGTTGCTGCAGGTCATGGACGACGGGCGGCTGACCGACGCGCAGGGCCGCACGGTCGACTTCCGCAACACCGTGGTCATCATGACCTCCAACATCGGCTCCCAGCACCTGCTGGACGGGGTCACCGCCGACGGGGAGATCAAGCCCCAGGCACGCGAGAGCGTGATGGGAGAGCTGCGCATGCACTTCCGGCCCGAATTCCTCAACCGGGTCGATGACATCGTGCTGTTCAAGCCGCTGACCGAGGCCGAGATCGAGCGCATCGTGGACCTGATGTTCGCCGACATCAGAAGCCGCCTGGCCAGCCGCCGGCTCACCCTGGAGGTCACCGAGGACGCACGCCGGCTCATCGCCAACCAGGGCTACGACCCCGTCTACGGTGCCCGGCCACTGCGTCGGTTCATCGCCCGCGAGGTGGAGACCAGGATCGGACGCGCGCTGCTCGCCGGCGACGTGCCCGACGGATCGACCATCACGGTCGGCGCCGACAAGGGTGAGCTGAACGTCACCTTCTATCCGCCCAGGACCTGACATGCACACCGTGAACTGCCCCAACTGCGGCAGACCCAACAGGGTCCCGGACGCCTACCGAGGCAAGCCCCTGTGCGGGGTGTGCCACCGGCCGCTGCCGTGGATCGCCGAGGCTGACGACAACACCTTCGCCGAGGTCGCCGAGCGCGCCGACCTTCCCGTTCTGGTCGACTTCTGGGCGCAGTGGTGCGGGCCTTGCCGGATGGTCACCCCGGCACTCGAACAGCTCGCCCGCGAGATGGCGGGACGGCTCAAACTCGTCAAAGTCGACGTGGACGGCTCTCCGGCCCTCGCCCGCCGATACACGATCACGGCCGTCCCGACGCTCATGGTGCTGCACGAGGGCCGCGTCGTGGCGCAACGCGCGGGCGCGGCGCCGGCGCCGCAGTTGCGCGAGTGGGTCGAAGACGCAGTGCGAGCTCCGTCATGACAGAGCACTCCAGCGTGGAAACACCGGACCTGTGCGGGGCCTATCCCCGGCTGGACGAGGGGCAGATCGCCAAGTTGTCCCTGCACGGCGAGCGGCGGTCCGTGTCGCCGGGCGACATCCTCTACCGGGAGGGCGAGCCTACCCCCGAGTTCATCGTGATCCTGCGGGGCAAGGTGGCCATGGTCGAGGGGGACGGTGCGAAACAGCGGACGATCGCAGTCCACGGCCCTGGGCGTTTCCTCGGCGAGCTCGGCCTCCTCACCGGCCAGGCCGGATTCGTCACTGCGGTCGTGCGGGAGCCCGGCGAGGTGCTGGCCGTGCCGGCCGACGAGGTGCGGACGCTCGTGGCGGGCGACCCGGCGCTCGGTGACCTCATCCTGCGGGCCTACCTGACCCGCCGCGCCCTGCTGATCGGTCTGGACGTCGGGTTCCGCATCATCGGCTCCCGATACTCACCCGATGCCCGGCGGCTTCTCGAATTCGCCGCACGCAACAGGATCCCTCACCGGTGGATCGACCTGGAGAAGGACGAAGCCGCGGACGCGCTCCTGCGCGAGCTGCGCATCTCCCCGCACGACACCCCGGTGGTGATCTGGCACGGCCACCAGGTGCTCCGCAACCCGACCACGGCCGAACTGGCGAAGACCATCGGGCTGCCCGCCCCTGCGTCGAGCGACGCCGTATGCGATGTGATCGTCGTAGGCGCGGGACCCGCGGGCCTGACCGCCGGCGTGTACGCGGCCTCTGAGGGCCTGACAACCGTCGTGCTCGATGCCGTAGCTGCGGGCGGCCAGGCGGGCACCTCGTCCCGCATTGAGAACTATCTCGGCTTTCCCACTGGCATCTCGGGCGCCGAGCTCGCCGAGCGTGCCGTCATCCAGGCAGGCAAGTTCGGCGCCCGCCTGACCGTCCCCGCCGAGGTGGGCAGCCTGGAACCGCGTGAGGGCCACTACGGCATCATCGTGGAGGGCGAGTGCGCCGCGAGGGCCCATGCCGTGATCATCGCCACCGGCGCCCGCTATCGGAAGCTCGACGTTCCCCACCTGGAAGAATTCGAAGGATCCGGCGTCTACTACGCGGCGACACCGTTTGAGCTGCGCATGTGCCGGCGATCGCCCGTGGTCATCGTCGGCGGCGGGAACTCTGCCGGACAGGCGGCGCTTTACCTGGCCAGGAACGCCTCCTCGGTATGCATGCTCGTGCGCGGCGGCGACGTACGCGCGAGCATGTCCCGCTACCTCGCCGACGAGATCGACCGAGCTCCCAGCATCGAAATCAGGTACTACACCGAGGTACGCGAACTACTCGGAGATCGCACACTACGGGCCGTCCGCGCGCAGAACACGCGGACAGGAGAACTCCTGGAGATCCAGACCAGCGCGCTGTTCACCTTCATCGGAGCCGACCCGCACACCGCATGGCTCAAGGGAACTCTCCCGCTGGACGACCGCGGCTTCGTCCTCACGGGCCAGGGCACGTCGCCCTGGGGCGCCCTTCCCCTGGAAACAGGGCACCTGGGCGTATTCGCCGTCGGCGACGTTCGCAGCGGCTCCGTCAAGCGAGTCGCCTCCGCGGTCGGTGAAGGCGCGATGGCGGTCCGCATGGTGCACGAAAGATTCACTGCCACAGGGAATCAACAGGAAAGACGGTGATCCACATGCCCGTGATCGCAGTTTCCAGGTTCGAGCACTTCTTTCGCGCCGCCGCGGGACTCGACGTGGACAAGTCCGACCTCAAGCGCTACAGCGACTTCGTCAACCGCAAACTGTACGACATGCTCGTCGTCGCCGAGGCCGCCGCGAAGTCGAACCGGCGGGACATCATCCAGCCCTGGGACCTGCCCATCACCAAAGGACTGCAGGAGAGCATGCACGACTTCCGGGACCTGGACGAGGAACTGGACCTGGCATCTATCCTGGCGGAGCTCGCGGCGCTGCCTCCGCTCGATCTGTCGCTCAGCGAAGAAGCCGAGGCCAGGCTTCCGGCCGTGTCGGGTGGGCTCTCCGTGGCGCTCGCCAGGGCGATCAGAGTCATGGAGCCTGCTCGCAAGAACCCGGCGAGCGAGGAGTGGACACGCACCATCCGTGTCTTCGACCTGCTGCTATGACGAGATTCGGCGTGTTGCTGGTGCCTCGCCGGCGGCCACGTCGACCGGTTTCCGTACCGCGGCGCGCTCGGCGACTTGTAACGTTTCGCCGATCCTGCAGCCGAACGCGTTCGCCACCGGGCGCAACTCGCGTTATGCCGCGGTCTGTGCGACCAATGGGATCACCGCCGCTGATCTGAGCTGTGCTCGGGGCCTGCGGGTAATTCCTCGGGGCGAGGGCAAGATCAGTGACAGCGAGCATGCGGAGATGCGCGGTGAAGGGGTGGCGTCGGGCCGTCCCGTGACAATCTGGTGCAGGTGGGGGCAATGGAGGGGCGTCGCGGACAGCGGGTACTTTCCTTGCGGCGGGTTTTGATGTGCGTCCTGCTCGGCGCCGTGGCCGGCGGAGGCGTCGCACTCATCGGCGCCCCTGAACTGTTCTTCTTCGTCACCTGGGATGTGGCGGTTTCCCTCGTCCTGGCGTGGGTGTGGCAGATCAGCTGGTGGCAGGACCACGAGGGGACCAAGCGCATCGCCGAAGAGGAAGGCGGGACGCACACCACCGACACGGGCATCCTGATCGGCGCGGTGGCGAGTCTCGCGGCCGTCGTGGCCGCGCTCCTCCGCCCGAGCAGTGATCAGGATCCGGTTGCCGTGATCGAGGTGATCTTGAGCTTGGTGACCGTGGCCCTGTCCTGGGCTTTGACGAACACCGTTTTCGCCCTCAAGTACGCACGCTTGTACTACGTCGACGATGACGGAGGCATCGACTTCCAGCAGGAGCAGCCGCCGAGCTACAGCGACTTCGCCTACACGGCGTTCACCGTGGGGATGGCTTACGGAGTATCGGACAATGTGCTGGCCAGCACCCGCATCCGGAAGGTCGCCTTCGGGCACGCCCTGCTTTCCTACCTTTTCGGCACCGTCGTTATCGCGGTGTCCGTCAGTCTCATCGCCAATCTGGGGCAGCGGTGAGCCCGTGTCCGCCTTCCCGACTCAACCGCGCCCGCCGACGCCTGAGCCAGGACGCGTGCCGAGCGCCTGAGGGTCATCCACAGCGGCATCCAACGGTAGGTCGCTGAGCGCTCTGGTCCGGCCGGGCGCTGGCCTCGGGGCGGGAACTACGCGTCCTTCTCGTCCTGCCAGCCGCCGGGGTCGGGATGGTAGCCGTAAGCGGCGGCCCGCACCGTGTCCTCGTCCTCCAGCCCGGAGCCGATCGCGCCGCCGACGGTGGCCAGCGAGCTGATGATCCAGGCCAGGATCAGGTAGTCGGTGAAATCGACCGGCCGCTGCAAGATCTGTTCCAGCACGGATGTGTCGATCAGCAGCGCCGCGGCGAGTATCGTTCCGGCGAACAGCACCAGATAGGACACCGCTGCGGCCAGGGTGAGGGTGAGAATCGTGCCCAGGTTGAACAGCCGGGCCAGCTCAGCCGGTGTCTCCCGGTCTGGTTTCTCCCACAGGTCGTGCGCAACGATCAGCCAGGCCACCAACGCGGTCAGCCCGAGAAGCATGATCACGGCGAGGCGGAGTCCGCCGAGCGCATCGCCCATCTGCCAGATGGTGTTGGTGGTGAGCGCGAACGCGGCCGTACCAAAGGCGCCGACCAGCAATTTGGACAGGCCCAGCAGGGCGCGCCCCGGGCGGTTGGCCCGGACCATTCCGGTCAGCAGCCGCACCCGGCCGATCAGCCGCGAGGCGACGTAGCCCAGTTCCCCGGCATCAACCTCGCCGATCACCCGGTGAATGGCGGCAATCCGGCCGGCCAGCTCAGCCGGTGCCCCGCCGGCCGGCGGTACCCGCTCCTCGGAAGCGTCAGTGAGTAGCCGGCCCACGAGATCCGGAACGGCTGCGCGGACCGCTCGCAACTGGCGCAGCCCCAGCGAGGGCAAGGACACCATCGCGACTCGGCGCCGGGCGGACGTCTGCGCGACCAGCGGCACCCGCTCGATGTGCAGCGGCAGGTCGGTCAGGCAGATCGCGACGTCCCACCGGGCGTCGGCACGCCGGTCGGCAAGATCGTCGAGTAGCGCCTCAACGCCGCCATCGCGGCGGGGAGCCACGTCGCCCCAGCCTTCCCGGACGGTCCACCGCACGTCCGGGTCCACCCGCTCGGTGAGCAGGTCGGGCAGATCGGTGGTGAGCCGCGCAACCACCTGCGCCGGATAGTCCGGCGGGGTCGCCACGAGTCCTACGACGATCTCCGGCCGATGCTGTTCACTGGTGGCCATTGGTGCTCCTCGCCGGTAGCCGGGCGAAGTCCGGGACTCACTACCCGCAGTCGCGCTCCACATGCGCCCTTGTGTCGGGTCATGCTCGTACGGCCGTCAAGCAGCCGGCCATGCGCCTCGACGGTCACCTGCCTGGGGCCAGGCGCACCGTTCGAGCAGGCAAGCGATCCCAGTAGCCGGCGGAACGGCTGCTCGCACTTGTTCACCAGGTCGAGCGCGGGGCTGCCCGGCTCGCAGCGTGGCCGCGACGCCCGCCGAGCGCAGTTCGGCGGGCATCGGCGACGGCCTTGTCGAGCTCGGGCCGGGTGGCGGCGCGGGTGGAGATCTTCGCGGAGAAGACGCGGGTGACGCCGGCGTCCTGGAGCGCGTCGAGTTGGCGTTGCAGGTCAGGGGCGTATCACTGAGGCGATGACGATGACGTCGCCCGTGCCGGACGACGGTGTGTCCGGCTCGGACCAGCAGCCCCGTTGCGCCAAGTGCACGGCCGTGCGCAGCGTCTCCTCAGTGATGCTGGCTCCTTCGCCGTCACCGGCCGGGCTGGCGCTGGGCAGCGCTCGCACGTGGTCAGAGGCCCGCCACCGCACCCGACCCCGGCCGGGTGATCGGGCTACTCCTTCGCCAAGCAAGTGGATCCGGTACACGACGTTGGGGAGCGTCCTTGAAGAGCGTACGCGCCGCGACGGAGCCTGACGGGGCCGGGCAACTACAACTGCCCGGCCCCGTCCCGTGCGGCCGCTGCCTTCGGCTTGCGGTAATGCGCCCCTCATGCGCCAGTCGATTTCGCCCCTACTCGCCCCTGGCCTGAAACGCGCCCCAGGCCATAGGCAGCCGCCGCCCACGGCGTGTTCCCTACGCCCCCGGTCGGCGGCTGTCATGCAAGAAGGCGTGCGGCCGGCCGCTGAGGGGCACCGGCTCGTCAAGGCGCGGGGGCGCGCCCGGACCTTGGCTCACCGGCATCCGGGCTGCCCCCGCGCGGCCCGCTGGTCCGCAGCTCCGCCTCCCTGGATGCGCCTCGAAAGCGAAGACGTCCCTGGGTCCAGCCTGAAGGCGGCCAGCCCGGCGCGTGCCTGATACCGAACCTTTGACCTGTTTCCTCTCCAGCGATCACGCGGTGACCGGTCGCTTTTTTCCCTCCTCCACTCGAGAAGCGGGGATTTGAACCGGATGCTTGCTTCACTCATGGCAGACCGCCCGCGCATCCCGTCAGCGGCCCTGCCGCTTCGTTTCGATTTTCCCTCCACCAGGGGGGATCGTGAACCGGATGCAAGGCGCTTCCCGCCGGCAGGGGCCGACGCGCCTGTAAGGAGTCAAGCTCCCCGGCTCGATGCGATCTCTGCAGTACAGGCACCACCGGTGTCCGCGCTTGCACCACTTACAGAGAGCGCCTTCGGTTTTGTGTTTGCACACACACGTGTCGTTGCGGGCCTTTTCGAGGATTCCCGGGGAGCAATCGTTGACGTGGAGTGCTACGGCGTTTCCGTCTGTGATGGCGTCGGGCGATGAGTGCGCGGACGCGGCGACCGGAAGCGCGAGCAGAGAAGCCACTGCGACGAAAGTGACGCAGGCTCGTGTACGCATGCTAGACACCTCATATCCAGTCAGCGGCCCTGCCGCTTCGTTTCGATTTTCCCACCACCAGGAGGAATCGTGAACCGGATGCAAGGCGCCTTCCGCTTGCAGGGGCCGACACGCTTGGAAGACCAATCCGGCTCGATTTTGTCTTTGCAGTACAGGCACCACCCGCCTCTGTGCTTGCACCACGAGCAATAGTATTTGCCTCGGTAGAATCCGCACACGCAGTCCGATGCGGATTGTGAATTGTTGCGGGCCCTTTTGAGGATGTCCGGGGGGCAGTTGTCGACGTGGAGTGCTACGGCGTTTCCGTCTGTGATGGCGTCGGGCGATGAGTGCGCGGACGCGGCGACCGGAAGCGCGAGCAGAGAAGCCACTGCGACGAAAGTGACGCAGGCTCGTGTACGCATGCTAGACACCCCATATCCAGTCAGCGACCTCGCCGCTTCGCGGGGCTCAGGTCAACGCACGTGCAGCCCCGATAGGCATGTTGGTAGACAGGTCTACCTGAGAAGTAGTTGGGCGATCGTCCACAGTCATCGTCGCGCGTCAGCGAATTCGAGACTGAACCCGCGCCGATACTGTCCGGAGCCGTTGGGCTGATGCTCTTTCGACGCTTCTTTTCGCAGTACTCGACGTCGGCCTGGTACCCGTCGCTATAGCCCTGTGAACATGCCCGCTGGGCAGGAGAAGATCTGGTCCGGCAAACAGCTATAGCCACTTGCCCTTTCATCATTAGCGAGTGCCGCCGAGTCTGTCTAGCGACTTGACTCCAAAGTGGTTAATAACAGCACCTTGCCCGGTTGGGCAACGATCGACTCGAAGACGTCCCCGACGGGGGTATACGTGCTCGTCGCCCCAATTACCAACGTCCGGTTCAGCGTCGGGCCAGAGAACTGATGCACATCGCCAGGCGACTCAGCTCAGTGCAACGTCACGCGACAGAGCTGCCTGCCCCAGAAAATGGCCAAGTCCGAACGTGACCACAAGCGGATGTGTGAGTACGTTTCGGCATGGCCCGCCGCTCGGGGGCGGGTTCGACGGCCTGGCCGGCAAGCACGACGCGGCCGTCCGAGCGGCGGCAGGCGGTCCCAAAACTGGAGTTGGCCCGGTTTGGTGGACACCTGATCTCTGGGGAACCCTGGTTCCTGGAAGAGGGAGTCTGCGGTGTCGAACAACTATCCGCTGGAGTTTCGCCGGCAGATGGTGGAGCTGGTGCGTGCCGGACGGACGCCGGAGGAGCTGGCCAAGGAGTTCCAGCCCTCCGCGCAGTCGATCCGTACCTGGGTGCGCCAGGCCGACCTCGATGATGGCCGCCGTCAGGACGGGCTGACCAGCGCCGAGAGGGAGGAACTGGCTCGGCTGCGTCGTGAGAACAAGATTCTCCGCGAGGAGAAGGAGATCTTGCGCAAGGCCGCGGCTTTCTTCGCGCGGGAGACGGATCTGCCGAGATGAGATTCCGGCTGATCCATGCGGAGAAGGACCACCACGAGGTCTCCCTGCTGGCCCGGGTGCTGGGTGTGTCGCGCCAGGGCTGCACTACGCGTGGGCCGCTCGCCTGCGGCGTGGCCCGTCGGCACGGGCCCGTCGCGACGCCGAGCTGACCCGGAAGATCCAGCGGCGTCACCAGGCCTCGGATGAGATCTACGGGACGCCGCGCATCCACGCCGATCTGCGCGAGATCGACGGGGAGCGGGTAGGCCGCAAGCGGGTGGCCCGGTTGATGCGCGCCGCCGGGCTGGCCGGGGTGAGCAGGCGTAAGCGGTGCCGCACCTCCATCACTGACCAGCACGCTGCATCCGCGTCCGACCTGGTCGAACGCCGGTTCTCCGCCGATGAGCCGAACCGGGTCTGGACGGCCGACATCACGTACGTGCCGACCTGGCAGGGCTTCGTCTACCTGGCGGTGGTGCTGGATGTGTTCTCCCGCCGGATCGTCGGCTGGGCAATGGCCGAGCACATGCGCACCGAACTGGTGACCGACGCGCTGGCGATGGCGATCCACCAGCGCCGCCCGCAGGCCGGGGTGATTCATCACAGCGATAAGGGCAGTCAGTACGTCTCGATCGCCTTCGGCCAGCGGTGTGAGCAGGCCCGGGTGCGCCCCTCGACGGGCCGGACCGGGACGTGCTTCGACAATGCGATCACCGAGAGCTTCTTCGCCTCGCTGGAGTGCGAACTTATCGACCGGCGCACCTTCCACACCAGGTCAGAAGCCGAAAGGGCCGTCTTCAGCTATATCGAAGGGTTCTACAATCCACGACGCCGCCACTCCGCCAACGGCTACTTCAGCCCCGCCCGAATATGAACGCCGACACGCACTCAAGAACGCCCAAGATCTCGACTATGCTGCCGCGTAGTCACAAGCCCTGATGCGTCTACTGAACCGGGGCAACTTCAGGGGCATGACTTCCGCTGCAGTGGCGGGCACTATCGCGAGGCAGAGGCCCCGGCGGCCAATGCAAACGCTCCGACCTTGATGCGAATATGCATGGCCCATTCCCTTTCTGGCGTCAGTCAAAAAGTTTTCGGGGCCTTCGGTGGGTCAAGGGCAGGCGAGTGAACGCCTACCCTCACCAGGGCAGCGTGAACGAGTTCTTTGCGCACCGCGCTAGCAACCGGCGACGCTAAAAGATGTCATGAAGGTCCCAGGTCTCGCAGAAGACGGGCCTCCCCGGATGCTTCCCCCAGCAGAATTTGCACTTCCTGCCGTGGTACATTCTCCACCTGCACGAAGCAGGGGGTTTGGTAGCGCTCGGCGACTCGCATGCGGTGGTGGTGCTCGCGTTTGAGGTCTGTGTGGTGATGGCTCCAGTAACGGAGAAGGTTGACACCACAAGGGTGAACGCTATGAGGATACGCTTGAACATGGCAGCTCACTCCTAACGATTTTGTATAGCGGTACGGCGCGGCGGGCACTGGTTTCGGAACGTGTGTCATGAAACACGCGGATGACGCGGGGCCTGGCCGCAGGTTCGTAGGCATCATTGCGGCGTGGGACAACGGTGGTCTGACGCCGTCCCGCTTTTAGGGCATCGATGGGTCACCAAAAGCCCTCTTGCAGCTTTCTATGCATAGCATCTTTTTCCTGTCTGAATGAATTCGCTTTGCGCATCGCTTCGCACATCCCCCCCATGGAGGCCGCTTTGTGAGGAGTGAACCTGACGTTGCGGTGGTAGCTCGGCAGCTGTGTGAGGCCGGCGCCTTCTCTATGCCGCTTGAGGGCGTGCTGTCCGCAAGGGCTCCCGATGCCATCGCTATCAGAGGAACTGCGATCCCGGCTGCGAGCTGGATTCGGCACTTCTTTATGCTACGAAGCAACATCCAGCACTCCTCTCCATGCTGGTCGAACAATGGTCCAGTGGCGCGCTACGTTCACCTTCCTTTTATCCGGGAGACCGAATCTCACCAATAGAGCTTATACATCGCAAAAGTGTTCAACCACCAGAGACGCTAAAAATAGCGGCAAGCGGTTTATTTGGGGCTCCAGATCTGCGAAACGATTTGTGCCCACGTGGTTGCTGTGTTTTGAGTTTCGTGTCGTGATCTGTGGGCCTGGACGACATAGGAGTTCTCGATCGAATCAGCGCCCCGGGTTGCCCCAATGAGCGCGGATGCGATCGAGCCGGATGTGTGGCGGGACATGTGCTTCAGCGGCCCGTAGCTCACCGCGGTGTTGGTGCGCCACAGGCGGGTGTCGGCTAGGTCGGCGAGGCGCGGGGAGAATTGGTAGCCGCAGATCGCGAACAGTCCGAAGACGAGGTCGGAGTAGCCGGCGGTGTCGGTGACCACGTCTCAGGCTTGGGCCCGCTGTCGAGGTTGAACAGGGCGTCCAGGATGAACAGCGAGTCGCGCAACGTGCCGGGAACTACCAGGCCGCCGATGCACAGGCCGCCCTCCTGCTCAGCCAGCTCGCCGACCCCGGCCGCGGCTACAGCGCCGTCGTGGTCGCGAGCCTCAGCGGGCGTGAACCAGTTCGGGCTCACCCTCGTGTCCAGGATGTCCGCCCTCGGTCACATGACGAAGCAGCGGTGGAACGCAGCGGAGCAGTGGGTCTGGTCCGCTGTAATCACTCACGAGGCCCTCGTCACTCCCGAAGAGTTTCAGCAGGCTCAAGAGATCCTCAGCGGTCGTGGCAGGGGGCCAACGGAGCACAAGCCGCACCGCACGCGTAGGCCCTACGCCCTGCGCGGCGTGCTCTTCTGCGGTCGCCGAATGCAGGGCAACTGGAATCACTGCCAGCCTTACTACCGATGCCGTTATCCGGCCGAATACGCCTTGGCGAACGACGTAAATCACCCGAAGACGGTCTATCTCAAGGAAGCTGACGTGCTCCCATCGCTGGACAGTTGGTTGGCGATGGAGTTCGGCAAGCGCAGGCTCGAGGAGA
The DNA here is from genome assembly GCF_040605905.1 of Nonomuraea sp. NPDC005501. Lineage (NCBI taxonomy): Bacteria > Bacillati > Actinomycetota > Actinomycetes > Streptosporangiales > Streptosporangiaceae > Nonomuraea > Nonomuraea sp. NPDC005501. Next base: position 25,925 of record NZ_JBEXDT010000056.1, read on the forward strand.
CGGTGCGGGGCCTCACCGACCTCGGTCAGGGGCCGATGGATGCCGGGGCCGATGCTCTGCACCTGAAGATCGCTGGATGTAATCGCAAGCTCGCGCGGCACCGAGCTGCCCTGGAAGCGGGGCGGATCCCGCACTCGTCACCCAGTGGATGGCGGAGACGCAGGCACAGCGAACGGGCGCACAAGCGCAGTTGCGACAGGTAAGCGGCAGGCGCCGTATGACGCGAGAGGAGATTCGCGCAGTGATAACCGCAGTCGGGGACTTGGTCCGGGTAGTCCAGGAGGCCGATCCGCTGGACAGGGCGGAGCTGTACGCCCAGATCGGGCTGCGGCTGACGTACCGACCCCAGAAACGCCTCGTGGAGGCTCAGGTTGCCCCTAGCCTCCACGTGTGCAGAAGGTTTGTGTCCGAGGGGCGTGTTGAACCGTTCGCCTACCTTCTTGCACCTGGATAGGGTCAACTGAGGTACGGGACGGCGCGCCGGGGAACAAGCGCTCACCCGCATCCGCGTCGACCGATCATCAGTAAGAGCAGGACCTACCGGCGGATCCGAAGGAGGCGCGGTAGGACTGCGGCGTGACCCCGACGACACGCTTGAAGCGCTCGCGGAAGGCGGTGGCCGAGCCGAACCCGGACTGCGCCGCGACCCGTTCCACGCCGTGGTCGGTGCTCTCCAGCAGGAACTGCGCCCGGCGCACCCGGGCCCGCAGCAGCCACTGCAGCGGCGTGGTGCCGGTCTGCTCACGGAAGCGGCGGCTGAACGTACGCTCGCTCAGCCCACTGCGCGCGGCCAGATCCGCCAGCGTGATCTCGTGGGCGAGGTGCTCCTCGATCCACGCCAGCACCGGCTCCAGCAGCGAGCCCCGGGGCACCGGCGGCAGGGCGTGCGTGACGAACTGCGCCTGCCCGCCCTCCCGTTCCAGCGGCACCACCGACAGCCGGGCGGAGTGGGCGGCCACGGCCGAGCCGAAGTCGCGGCGGATGAGGTGCAGGCACAGGTCCAGCCCCGCCGCCGCCCCGGCCGAGGTGAGAATCTGGCCGTTGTCGACGTACAGCACGTCCGGCCGCACGTCGATCAGCGGGTACGCCTCTGCCAGCCGGCGCGCCGCCGTCCAGTGGGTGGTGGCGCTCAGCCCGTCCAGCAGGCCGGCCGCGGCGAGGGTGAAGGCGCCCACGCAGATGGAGGCGATCCTGGTGCCGCCGGCCGCCGCCGCGCGCAGGGCCGCGAGCACCTCCGGGTCGGGCGGCGCGGCCGGTTCCGAGCGGCCCGGCACGATGACGGTGTGGGCCTCGCGCAGCGCCTCCAGCCCGTACGGGGCGACGATCGTGAACGCCTCGCTGGTCACCTGCGGCGTCCGCGCGCACACCCGGACCCGGTACGGGCGGCGCCCGTCGGCGAGGGCGGCCCGCCCGAACACCTCGACCGGCGTGGCCAGGTCGGCCGGCACCACGTGGTCCTGGGCCAAGACGGCGATCGTGTGCATGACGGACACCGTAGCGGCCACTGCCCCGCCCGAAGCAGTACGTCGGGAACCGCCCAGACGCCCCGCCGGAAGCAGCGCGTCGGGACCGCCAGCCCCCAGCCGAAGCCGCGTTGTCGAGGGGGACGGCCCGGACGCCCCGCCCGGGCCTTCGTGGCCGGCCGGGCGGTGCCGAAGGTGAGAGCCACGCCTACGAGAGGGCCGGTGGCGGGAACCGGTGGGAAATTGTCGATTCAGCCCATGGGGCGGCGGGGGCGGTCGTCCTAGTCTGGCGCCGCCCCCCTCTCCTTCCCTTCACGTTTCGCAGAACGGTACGCCGCATCTCATGTCCATCCTCATGCCGATCCTGATCGGCCTGATCGCCGTCACCCTCATCTCCCTGATCCCCGAGCCGCACCGGCGCACGGTCAACGCCGTGATCGTGGCCGGTGCGGGCGCCGCCTACCTCAGCGGCGGCGGGCTCGGTTACGCGGAGTTCGTGCTGCCGATCGTCATGACGTACGTCGCCTACCGGGGGCTGACCAGCTATGCCTGGATCGGCGTCGGCTGGCTGCTGCACACCGTGTGGGACGTCATCCACCACCTCAAGGGCGCCCCGATCCTTCCCTTCGCCGAGCACTCCTCGTTCGGCTGCGCCATCTGCGATCCGGTGATCGCGCTGTGGTGCTTCGCGGGCGGGCCCTCCGTCATCGGCTGGATCCGCGCCCGCTTCTCCCGCGAACCCGCGACCTCAGCCGATGGTCCCTGCCCATGATCCTTCCTTTGGTGTGCGCGAGAGGCTTCCGCTGCAGGACACCAAGCATGTTGCGCGATCTACGACTGCGATGGCATCGGCTGCCGGTGATCAGTTACGGTCCTGCCATGGGCCCGCAGACGAGCCGACACATCCGCTGTCACCACGGTCGAGCACGTCCTCGCGGCCGCTGTCCCAGCCACGGCCCGTCCCAAAGGTGATGCGGAATCTGTCGCGGCAACGTTCAGCGGCTGCCCCATCCCCGCAGAACACGAGTGGCCGTGCCCGCGCCAAGGCCCTCACGCAGGACGAATTCGACGCGCTACCACCCGAGAAGCGCCAAGAACTCTACGACGCGCGCCGCCAACGGCCCTGGCAGCACCTCACGTCGCTCGGGGTACTCGCCAGTGTCGTCTTCACCGCGGGCGGCCTCTTCTACACAGCGCAGACGTGGCAGACGGGCCAGAAGACTCTGGATTCGCAGATCCAAGGCCAAGTTACCGACCGTTAGGTGGAAACCGTCAGCCGACCACCTGGCCGAGGTTGCAGCGGCCTTGCGAGTGTCGAGCGGGCTATCACCTGGTTCGGGTCGAGAACGTGTGAAACCTCCTGCCCCGGTGCTTTTACGCGCTGGACCTCGTGAGGGCTCCCCTGAGCGATGCGAACCTCCGTTTCGCGCAGCTATCCACCGCAAACCTGACAGAGGCGAATCTGACTGGGGCGCACCTGGAAGGCGCATCGCTGGCCCGCAGCGATCTCTTCAATGCGGACCTGACCGGCGCGGACCTCTCCAATGCGGACCTGACCGGCGTGAACCTCGCCTACGCGAATTTGACCAGCACGAATCTGAGGGGCACGAATCTGAGCGGTGCCAACCTGACCAACGTCAAGGGCATCAGCCCTGCCCAGATCCGCCAGCAGGCCAGGACAGATGAGAGCACGGAGTTTTGACCAACCAGGCGCCCTACGTGCGGATTTCCCGCCATGGCAGACAACATACGGATTCTTTCGCGTCGCCACGCGCACGATGATGGCCAGGCAGGAGCAACCGCCCGGCCCATCATCGTTCGACAGCGGCCTTCCCCCGAGATGCAGCCCGCGCCGGCCGCCTGCTCCTTGCCCCCGATGCCCAGCGTGTTCGTTGGAATTCCCTTATTGCTACCGAGACCCCTCCGAACGACGCGGGTGCCTACGCCATCTCCGCCGCCCTTGATCTGCGCTCACTGCCATGACGGCCGACGGCTGACTTCGGTGATCCGTCACCGTGACAGGCCGATGCGGAGACCGTGCTGGGGCGCGGCTAGAACAGGGCGGCGGTCCTGCGTGCGGAGCCGGTCACGCAGAACGCTGACTACGATGAGAGGCCAAGAACCCCAGATAGCCATCGGCGCTGATCCCGAGCCAGAGGTTGTCGTCCGTACGCGTGCCACTGCCTGTCAGGGCTGAGCCGGTACGGTCGGCTGGGAGTCGGTCCAGCCAACCTCGACCATCGTCTCGTTGGAGCTCTTCACGGACGGTTTGCCGTTTGCCGACATCGTCTGGTGCTGCGACAGAAGCACCATCGTGCTGGTGTCGACGATCAGTCTGGTGTGGGATGAGATGACGTTGTTTGTCTGCCTGGTCGTCGTGTCGATCAGGACAGTGGTGCCGGATCTTCCCAAGGTGTCCTTCGCGTTGCCTGCGGAGCGGACGCCCGGCATGGTCAGCAGCGCTCGGTAGGCCGCGGAGCGGACCTGCTTCGGAGCAGGAAGGGTGTAGAGGATGTGGGGCAGGGTCCCCGTGACCCAACTGCCTATGGAGCCTTCCGGGATCCTGCCGGTCCGGGCCGCCTTCGTGAGCCAGTCCTTCAGGCCATTCGGGTCGGCGGGTAGCCGCTGGACCTCGTCGTACGTCAGCCGCTGCCCCGCAAGCTCATAGGGGGTCCGGTTCCGGCCCGTCGGATCCGTTCGGTTTGGTACGAGGCCGACGCGTCCTTCGGAGGGTTCGGTAGACAGCTTCATGGTCTTGCCGTCGATCGATTTGCTCCATTCGGTGGGTGCGCCGTCACGCTGCCAGGCCTTTTTGTCCGCGGCGCTCTTCGGCCGAGTCCCGAGCTCCCGGTATCCGTACCACGACTTGCCGTCGGTCGCCGTCCAGCTCTCTACGATCTGTTGCTGAACCAGCGAGTAGCGGTTCGATCGACTGCCGAACTGCCAGGGGTGGGTGGTCGTCGACAGTATCCGGGTATGCCAATAAGTGGCCGCAGGTTGATCCGCCGCGGCGGAGGCCGGCGTTCCCAGCAGAGCGGCACTGATGACGCCGATGGTGATCAGCGGCCGAATCGGTGCGATCGCGAATTTCATATGCTTCCCTCCACAGATACAAGTGATGACTCCTTTACGTCTGAGGGCGCCCAACATTGCCCGCAATTCGCATTTCGCGGCAGGCACCCGTTGTGATGGCCGAGACGTGTCAGGGAGTCGTGAAGTCGGACAGACAGCTGTGAGCGGCATGCAACGCGATTCCGGCGCCTTCGTCGCCGCGCATGCCACAAGCTTGCTTCTGGTCGCCTGCCTGGCCGGGGTCAGCTCTGCGGGCGCTTGTCCGAGCGCTTCCGTTGGGTCACTCACGTGGTCTTAACGCCGAGGGTGAGAGAAAAGGTTGGCAGAAAGGGGCAGGATTGTTCCCGCGTTCGAAGAGACGCCCAGGAGCCGGAGCAGGAGATCCAGCGCGTGTCCTGTGGATCATGGAGTTGGGTCACGGATCCGAATCATGATCGAGGCAACGTTGCTCCGGGTGACTGAGAACCCTCCATGGGTACGGATGGATCATTCACACCTCAAGTCCTGGAGCTCCGGCGACGCGCTCCTGGCCTGGCTACTTGGGAAGGGTGGGCTGGGCGTCGGTCCAGCCCGAGGCCACGATCGACGAGTAGCCCAGCACCCTGCCGGGAACCTGCCACTTCTGGCTGTCCGGGCCCGGTTCGAGCTGGATGTCGCGGCTCCCCAGCAGCTTCCCGGCGCGCTGGTCGAAGAGCACCTGCCGCTGGATCGTTCCGCGGCCGTCGGCGCTCGCGAACGGGGCCGCGAGGGCGACCGCGGCGCGTCCGAGCGGGTCTTTGACGGTGCCCAGGCGCTGCACGCCGGGGTAGTCGGTGATCAGGCGCATGAGACCGGCTCGTACCTTGGGCGGGACGGGTGTGTCCGCGAGGACGGAGAAGACCTGGTCGAGCACCCTCGTGGGGTCCTCGCAGTGCTTCGGTGCGCCGGTGCGGCCGTCGGCGAGCTTGATCGAGCCCTCGCACAGGAGCTTGCGCAGGTCCTCCGAGTCGGTGGGCAGGTCCTGGAGTTCCTGGTAGGTGAACTGACCGAGGCCGCCGATGTTGAACACGCCACCGCCCTGGGCGTCCGGGTCGTCCTCCTGCCAGGGGCCGGGCTGGGACGTGAGAGTCCTGGTGAGGCCCGACGAGCGGATCTGCCAGCTCGACGGGGAGCCCGCCGCGCGCCAGTCGTCGGCGTCGGCGCGGGTCTGGGGCTTGCCAGGGAAGTCGCGACCGTAGAAGGACGTGCCGTCGCCACGACTGCGTCCCGTCCATCTGAAGAACTCGGTGCGCTCCTCCACGACGTACCCGCCCGTGCGGCCGAGCGCGCGCGCCGCGAAGGCGACCCGCTGGTGCGTGTACCAGTAGCGGCCCTCCTGTTGCAGCTCCGCCTGAGTGGCAGCGGCGAGCATCATGCCGCGGGGCGATGAGGTGTCCGGGCCGATCATCACGCTTGGACGAGGTTGTAGGGGGGCGCCGCCGGATGTGAGCGTCAGGGCCGCCACCACCGCCGTCGCCGTGGCAGCGGCCACCAAGCCGAGCGGCATGCGCCAGACACGACGCTGGCGCGCCGGCGGACGGTCGTCCTGGCTCAGCATGCGGCCGCGGGCGGCCGCCGCGGTGGCCGCGGACGGAGAAAGCGGGTCGTCATACACGCCACGGACGAGATCCAGTTCGTTCATCGTCAGGCCTCTTCCACATCAAGTAGGGGGTTCGTGTCGCCCAGCGCCCTGCGAAGCTTCTTGCGAGCCCGGTTGAGCCGCGAGGACACGGTGCCGAAAGGCACGTCCAGGGCCTGCGCCACCTCGTCGTAGCTCAGCCCGGCGAGCGCCACCAGCAGCAGCACGTCCCGCTGGGCGGCGGGCAGGGCGGCGATGGCGCCGGTCAGGGCGCCTTTGACACTTTGTTGCGCGCTCACCTTGGCCATCACCTCGTCCTCGTGGCCTCGGGGTGGCTCCACCAGGGGGTGCAGCCGGTCCACGGCCCGCAACAGGCGCACCTCATCGCGGCGGTGCCGGCTGATGAGGTTGGTCGCGATGCCGTACAGCCAGGGACGGGCGCTGCGATGGCTCAGGTCGTAGCGGTGGCGCTGGCGGAAGGCCAGGGCGAACGTCTCGGCGGAGACGTCGTCGGCAGCGTGCGGGCCCAGCCGCCGGGAGGCGTACCGGTGGATGTCCGCGTAGTGGGCGTCGAAGACGGCGCCAAAACGTTCAGGGTCGTCCCAGGACCGCTTGATCGCCACGGCGTCGTCCTGCGACGGTGTAGCGGCATCCGGAGGAGCAGTCAGGTATGGCTCATGCATGCAAAGGCCTTGCGGTTGCGGGGACGTCGGTCCCCTGTTGTTGTCCGGAGCCCGCCGTTGCCTTCCCCCTGATTTTGCCGAGCCTGTACGGAAGCGGTCAGTTCGTCGCGGATCTCTAGCAGACGCGGCTGCTGAGCTATACGAGGCGCTGGGGAGCACCACCCCCGGCGCACCGCTCGTCTTCCACGTCTTCGCCGCGCTGGCGGAGTTCATCCGCGAGCTCATCGTGGAAGGCACCCACGAGGGGCCTGGGATGCCCGCAGGTCCGCGATCTGCTCGCCCGGCCGGAGAACACCGTCTCCTCCATCGCCCGGCTGCTCGACATAAGCCGCTCGACCATCCGCGGCCTTCAAGTACGTCCCGGAGCTCACGACGACGGCTCGACCTGCCGTAGGTCAGTTGGCGGCTGAGCTCGAAGTAGGCTGCCGATTATCCCAGCTCAGGGCAGGATTAGCGGTTGGTGGCACGTTGGTTGCCTCCGCCACGCAGTTCATGCCGTCGCCCACATGCACAACCTCGCCCTGTCGGCATGACCACGGGTGCTGTGGTGGCGCCCGCAGAACAAACCTTCTCGCCAGGGCGCTGAGAGGCGTCGACCTCGCGGAACTGGTCCGGGACGAGGTCTCTCGACGAGTCGATCGCCTCCCGGTGCACACGGGCGCCTATCGACAAGGCGGTAACGCTACAAATCCGCCCGATCACGCTACGACATCGCGGGCATCAACTCGCGCAACGCCCTCTGAGGGTGCTGCTAGCGTGTGCTCGTGCCGAAAACGGACAAGGTGCGCCGTCGCTGAGAGCGGCGGCGCAAAACCCCAGTTCCCGCCGTCGCTCCTGACCCTTGGCCAGGAGCGCCTTCGTGGCGCTCGGATTCCCCTTGTTCCGGAGCGCACCCATGTTCGCCTTGTCTCGTCGTCAACGTCGGCGTGTCCTTGTCGCCGACCTCATCTCTACCGCGGTGTTCCCGCTCGCCATCACCGGCGCGACAGCAGTTGTCCCCGAGGTGACCGCGCAACTCCCCGGTCCGGAAGCCCTGGGTCCGTGGCTCGTGCTCGCCTACAACGGGCTCTTCGCCGCAGCCCTCCTGCTGGCAGGGGCGAGTGCGGATCGCACCGCCCGCACCCGGTTCTTCGCCGTTGGCAACATCGTTGTCGCAGCCACCGGGGTCTTGTCCGCCTTCGCCCCGGACCTGCTCTCTCTGGTGGCACTTCGCACAGCCGCCGGTATCGGGGCGGCCGTGTGCGCCGCGGGCGGCTCATCGATGATCTTGGCCGTGTACCCCCCGGAGGAGCGGCGTCGAGTGTACGGCTACGCAGGAGCTGTGCTGGGCAGCAGTCTGGCGCTGGGCCCGGTCGTTGCCCAGGCCCTCATGGCCGTCGGAGGTTGGCCCCTCGTCTTCGTTGCGCCGGGGGCTGTCGCAGCCCTCGCAGCCCTGGCCACGCTGGGGCTTCCGGGTCTTCGCAACCCCGAGGTGTCCGATGACTTCGACCGTGCCGGGGCTGTCCTCTTCGGGGTGACCATCGCCGCCGCGGTGACCGCACTCGGGCTGGGCCTTGGGGCCGGCGTCCCGTGGTGGGCGCCGGGTGGACTCGTCCTCGTCGCTGCAGCCGGCGCCACCGGGCTCATCCGCGTGGAGCGGCGTGCGTCTGATCCCGCGATCCCCGTGGACCTGTTGCGAATCCCCGCCTATCGCGCGTACGCCATGGCGACGGGTGCCTTCATGGGGATACTCGTGGTGGGGTTGACCGCGCTCCCGCAGCTTGCCTCTGCCCAGAGCATGGGCCCAGGCGAGGCAGCGGTCATGCTCAGCCTGTTGACCGTGCCATCAACGGTCCTTCCGCTTGTCGCCGCGCGCCTAGCGCGCCGATCGGCACGACCGCTGGTGACAACCGCCCTGTTCGCCTGTAGCGTCACCGCCCTCATCCTGCAGATCACCGACCATCCTGCCGCTCTTCTCGTCGCGGCCGCCGTCATCGGGCTGTGTCTTGGCCTGACCGAAGGCGTCCCAGACGGGCAAGCACTCAAGTACGTGCCGTACCACCGCGGAGGGGCGGGCGCCGCACTGTTCAGCACGACACGGATGAGCCTGGAGACACTCACCCTGGCGGCTGCCACCGGGGTGATGGCGGCTCTGGGTCCCTCATCCGGAATGGCAGTCGCTGGAGCCATGTGCCTCATCGCCGGCATCATCGTCCATCAAACCGTCCCCTCCCAGACATCGTGAGCGGTATGCCGGCTCGCCCGAGGGGTGGCACCCACCTCCGACACCGGACGCAACTGGTCGCCGATCTCGACGGCCATCTGCGCAATGGCTCGCTCAGCCGGGCCCCGGCGGCGATCGGCAACACCTGCTCGGTGAACGAGGTCCGCGCGCACCACGGCGTCGGGCAGCGCCAGCGCCACTTGTGCACCGGCGGACCTGGCCGCTCCGGACGACGTGCACCACCCGGCCGCCGTCCCCGTCGTGTTCAACCTCGAACACCGGACCATGTTGGCCCCCGGCGCGCGGGACGGTGAGGCTCAGTTCCCGGCGATGCCCCAGAAGCGGTAGTTGTGGTCCTTGACGAAGTCGGCGCGCTGCCAGACGCCGGAGGTCACCTCGTCGCTCTCGGCCTGGGCATGGGCCTTGGTGCGGGAGGCGCCGCCGGGAGTGCCGCACGGCGCGCTCGCGCGCCTGCCCCCGCCGGCGGCTACGAGGAGATGTGGTGCGGGCTCACCGAGAACTTCGCCGAACATCCGGCCGTCTGGCTGGCCTCGGCGGAGTCTTCTCCCATCACTCCGCCTGTACCCTCGGCAGGGTCCAAGCCGTGCTGATGGCGGGCGTGATGTTCCGGGCCTCAGCGATCCGGGGAATGCCCCTGCTGAGGCCGGGGTCGTGGAAGGGGCGTCGGCATGGGCCAAGGTCGCATGCCGGTGCCGCTAACGGGGCGCCTTGATGACCGGGCCGTCGGCTGCCTGGTAGTCCTTCAGCGTGATGGAGCTGGCCTTCTGGGTGGCCTTGGCGCCGAGCTTGGCCAGCGGGCCCGAGGTCATCATTTTGATCATGGTGCGCTGGACGCCGATCGCCAGGCGGGAGCCCGGCAGGAAGCCGTTGACGCCGCCGGGCGGAAGCTGCTGGCACTCCTTCACGTAGGGGCGCATCAGGGTCTCGTACCTGTCGAAGGCGGCGACGTGGTCGCCTCCGGCCGCGGCGAGTTCGCCGGCGAGGACGTAGGCGCCGACGACGGCCATGGCGGTACCGTTGCCCGACAGAGGGGACCCGCAGTAGCCGGCGTCGCCGAGCAGGACGGTCCGTCCGGTGGACCAGCGGTCGGCGTGCACCTGGCTGACGGAGTCGAAGAAGAAGTCGGGGGCCTGCCAGACGGCGTCGATGAGCCGCGGGGTGTGCCAGGTGCCGCCGGCGAACTTCTCGGCCAGGATGCGCTTCTGCTGCTGGATGTCGTGGCGGTCGTAGGTGAGCGGGTCGGTCTTGAAGCTGAACATGGCCTTGGCGGTGTCCGGGCCGTCCGGTCGGATCGCGGCGAGCTTGGCGCCGGGCATGGTGTGCACCAGGAACCAGGGACCCAGGTTCAGGCCGCCGGTGGGGATGGTGAAGTAGGCGTTGTAGGCGCCCAGGTACTTCACGAACCGCTCTTCCGGGCCCATCGCCAGGCGGCGGACCGTGGAGTGCAAGCCGTCCGCGCCGACCACGATGTCGAAAACGCGTGCCGGGGCGCGCTCGAACGTCACGTGCACGCCCTCGTGGCGCTCGGTGAGCGAGGCGATCGAGTCGTCGAAGAGGTATTCCACGTGCGGTCCGGCGGCCGCGTACAGGATGTCGGTCAGGTCGCCGCGCAGGATCTCGATCTCCGCGACCGCGCCTTCGCCGTCGAAGAGCGTGGCGGGCATGGTGGCCTTCACCGTGCCCCGGGCGTCCACGTACGCCATGCCTTCCTCGTGCACCCGGGCCTGCCGGATCTGCCGCATGATGCCCATCCGCTCGGCGACCTGTTTGGCTACGCCACGCAGGTCCACCGCGTGCCCGCCGGGGCGCGGGGCGGGAGCCCGCTCGACCACGGTCACGGCGAACCCGTACCTGCGCAGCCAGTACGCGAGGGACAGACCGGCGATGCTGCCGCCCGAGATCAGTACATTCCTCATCGACTTTCCCTTTCCCTGCAGGAGCTTGGGGCCAAGGCCCTCTAGACGGGTAGCGCTCGCCGCGAACGTATGACCAGCCCGAGCCGGGCCGACCATCATCCATGGCCGCCAATGACCGCCAATCAATCGATCGATTGACCTCGCCGATGAGTACGATATAGAAAGATATTCATCTGTCAATCGATTGATTGGGAATAGATGTCAAGCTTGATCGAAATCCACCGTGCGGCGGTCCGCCTGTTCGCCCGCCAGGGTTACGCGGGCACCGGCATCCGCGACCTCGGCAAGGAGGTCGGGATCAACTCCGCGACGCTCTACCACTACGCCGGCGGCAAGGAGGAGATCCTGGTCGCGGTCATGGCGGCCTGCCTGGAGGGGATGCTGGACGGGGGCCGCCGCGCCCTCGACCACAGCGCCGACCCCGCGGTGCAGCTCGTTCGGCTGGTCCGCCTGCACGTGGCCATGGAAGCGGTCAATCCGCTGACCGCGTACGTCACGGACCGGGAGGTGCGCGCACTGTCGGCGGCCAACCGCGCAGCCGTCCTCGCTCTGCGCGACGACTACGAGTCGATGTTCCAGCAGGTGCTGGAACGCGGGAAGCGGACCGGCCAGTTCGAGATCGACGACCTCCCGACCACCCGGATGGCGCTCCTGGAGATGTGCAACGGAGTCTCCAACTGGTACCGACCCGGAGGGCGGCTGTCGGTGCCCGAGATCCAGGACCGGTTCGCCGACCTCGCGACCCGGCTCGTCGGCTGCCCGCCGGTGCCGCCGGCGGACTGCGGCACGGATCTGCAGGTCGCCGTGCTCGACTCCGAGCCGCTCGACCGCCACGCCGACGAGGAGGCCCTCGCATGACGACGATCATCGACGCCCGCATGCGGCTGCCGCAGGAGCTCCGGGCCCGACCCACCTACCAGGTCCCGGCCCGGCAGGCCGAACAGTACGACCGGGTGCTCGACCTCGGCAGGAAGATCGACGAAGGCACCCTGCGCGACCTTTTGACGATCATGGACGATGAGGGGATCGACCATGCCGTCGTCCACGCCGAGTCCGAAGGCGGTGAGTCCGCGCAGGCGTTGAACGACGCGCTGCTCGCCCTGCTGGCCGCGCACCCCGGCCGGCTCAGCGGCGTCGGCGCGGTCGACCTGCAACCCCTGTGGCCGACCCGGGTCGCCAAGCAGGTCGCCGCGGCGGCCGCCTCCGGCCTGCTCGGCATCTCCGTCCAGCCGGCCTTCTTCGGCCTGGACATCGACGACCGCGCGCTCTACCCGATGTACTCGCGGGCCGAGGAGCTCGGCCTGGTCGTCGCCCTGCACACCGGTGTGACGTATTCGCGCATGCATCCCATGCGGCACGAACGGCCGGAACTCCTCGACCAGGTCGCCTGCGACTTCCCGGAGCTCAGGCTCATCGCCTGCCATGCCGGGTGGCCGTGGGTCACCGAACTGTGCGCGGTCGCCCGCCGCCACCCCACGGTGTACCTGGAGTTCGGCGGGCTGGCTCCCAAGTACGTGGCCCGAGCGGGCACCGGCTGGGACACGCTGTTCACGATGATGCCGAACGTGCTGCGCGAGCAGGTCCTGTACGGCAGCGACTGGCCGGTCATGCACCCGCGCCGCGCGCTGGCCGAGTGGCGGCAGTCGGGCCTGCCGGCTCCGGCGCTGCAGGCGCTGTTCGCCGACAACGCGGCCCGGCTGTTCGGCCTGAAGCCTGAGGCGTTCCCCGGTCGCGGAGGTTCCCGGTGATCGTCGAGTTGCTCCAGGCGCAGGCGCGGCGCTCCCCTGACCAGGTGTTCCTGCGCACCGAGCGGGGCGATCACACCTACGCCGAGGTCCACCGGCGGGCCGGGGCGCTGGCGGCCGACCTCGGCAGCCGGGGGATCGAACCGGGCGAACCGGTGGTCGCTCTCATGGACAACAGCGCCGAGCTGGTCTTCACCTGGTTCGCCGTGAACTGGCTGGGCGCCGTCCACGTCCCCGTCAACACCGCGCTGATCGGCCGGGGCCTGGCGCACACCTTCCAGGTGACCGGGGCGCGGGTCGCCGTCGTGGACGCCGGTCTGCTGCCGAACCTCCTGGCGGTCGCACCGGACCTTCCCCGTCTGAGGACGATCATCGTCCGTGGCGCGTTCCAGCAGCCTCCGCACCGCTCGGACCTCCCGGCCCTGACCGCCTTCCCCGACGCCCCGACGGACACCGGACACCCCGCCCCCCGCCCGGTGGACGACCTGTCTGCCGCCATGATGCTGTTCACGTCGGGAACGACCGGCCCCTCCAAGGCGTGCGTGCTCTCCCACCGCTACGTGGTGCGGCAGGGCCAGCTGCACGCGCGGAACCTGGGTTTCACCGCCGCCGACGTCCTCTACTGCCCGTTCCCCCTCTTCCACGTCGACGCCGCGACCTTGACGGTCATGGCCGCCCTCGCCGTCGGTGCGACGGCGGCGATCGGCCGCCGCTACAGCACCTCGGGCTTCTGGGCGGAGGTCCGCCGCTTCGACGCCACCGTCATGAACTTCATGGGCGCGACCTTGGCGATGCTCTGGAAGCAACCGGCCGCCGCCGGTGACCGCGACCATCGGATCCGGCTCGGCTGGGGTGTTCCGATGCCCGACTGGAAGGCCGGCTGGGAGGAGCGCTTCGGCTTCCCGCTCTATGAGATCTACGGTCTGACCGATGGCGGGATCTGCGTCTACGACCCGCTCGACGCCCCCAAACGCCCCGGGTCCTGCGGCCGCCCCATCCCCGAGTACGAACTGGCCATCGCCGACCGGAGCGGTACGCCCCTGCCGCCGGGCGAGATCGGCGAGATCCTCATCAGGCCGCGCGAACCGGGTCTGATCATGTCCGGCTATCACGCCATGCCGGAAGCCACCGCCGCGGCCTTCCACGGCGACTGGCTGCGCACCGGCGACCTGGGCCACCTGGACGCCGACGGGTTCCTCTACTTCGCCGGCAGAGCCAAGGACGCGATCCGCCGCCGTGGCGAGAACATCTCCGCGTACGAGGTGGAGCAGGTCATCGAGAGCCACCCCGCCGTGCTGGAGGCCGCGGCCGTCGGCGTTCCCAGCGAGCTCACCGAGGAGGACGTCAAGGCGTGCGTCGTGCTGCGCCCCGGCGCGGCCCTCACCGCGGAGGATCTCGTCGAGCACTGCGCCCGCACGGCCGCCAGGCACATGGTCCCCCGCTACGTGGAGTTCCTCCCTGACCTTCCCAAGACCCCTACCCAGAAGATCGAGAAATTTCGTCTCCGGCAACGCGGCATCACCCCGCAGACCCATGACATGCAGAAGGACCGGGCGTAACCACGATGCCACCCAGGGGGGGCGGCCTTCTGGGCGACGTGAGCGGCCGGCCGCGGGCCGCGGCGGCCGGTGATGATGACGGGGTCGTCAACATCGTCGTCCAGACCGACGAAGCCAAGAAGATCGCGTGAAGGATGCGGCACCCGCTGTCATTCGTTGATGCGGGTCTTCAGCCGCCGATCTTCGTTCCGGAGTCTGCGGTGGTGGTAGAGGTGGACCGGCATTTCGTCAGGGCAGAAAGCCCACGCGAGACCGGGGGCCACGATGGATCGGGTTGCCACCCCCTGCAGCGGCTTCGAGCGGGACCGGCCCTCCCGAGACGGGTTGCATCCGTATTCCCTCATCAACGTTGTTGCCCGATGTAGACGACCAGCCGCCCAGCGAGGATGGCCGCGAGCGCTTCAGACCGTTACAGGGCGACGTTGATGTACGGCCTGTCGGCGGGGCGGGTCAAGTGAGGCTGATTGTCTCGTGGGCGGTGACAAGTGCGGTGCCGCCGTAGGTCACCGCCTCGCCGTGGGGGAGATCGCAGGTGACGTCGAGGGCAAAGGTCATGCCGGGGGTGATGAGCATGTCGTAACCGATCGTCTGGCCGGCCTCGGCGTGCAGGCTTCGGGGGTTGAGGCCACGAAGCCGAGCGTGGGCGTTGCCGGGCAAACCGGCGTGGGCGGTGTCGTAGGCCTGACCGAAGCGGGAGCCAGGGCGCAGAGCTCGCAGAGCCGATTGGTAGTGCTCGCGTGCCAGATCAGGGTGCCGGCGTGGGTCCGGGGCGGGGAGCGTCAGCGTCCGGCACGTCTCGCGGTAGCCGTACCAGCAGGTCAGCTCGGCGAGCAGGACGCTGCCGCGGCGGGTCAGCTGTACCTCGGGGATGGCGCCGCGCAGGTGCGCGGCGTGCATCGCGGCTGCATACGCCTCAGCGGGGGCGGCGGCCAGGAGAGCCGCCGCCATGGCCGAGGAGATGCCCGCGCCCTCCGTGAGCGCCTTGATCTCTTCGGTGGACTGAGGCATGGCGCGCTGGACGAACTGCGGCCATACCGGGACGAACGCTGTCTGCGGCATCAGTTCCAGGAGCGCGGCCCAGAGGGTGTAGGGCAGCAGGTGCCCGTCATGGGCTGGAGGATAGGGTTCCAGGCCGAGCACGCCGATGGCTGAGCGACTGAGGTGGTGTTCTTTGAGGGCGGCGGCCAGGGCGTAGGCACACCGGTCAGGCCGGGAATCCTGGATCCAGGCCGTGGGCCGGTCGGTCAGGGCCAGAGGACGACCGTGCCGGGGAAACAGCACGATCGCTCCGGAGGGGCCTCCGGACAGGTAGTCGTCCGGGCCGGCGACCGCGCCGGGTACGCCGTAGGCGAGGAGCGCGTGCAGGTTCTCCGCGTCCATCAGCTCACAGGCGAGGGCCCAGCGGCGGTCGCGTTCGGCGACGGAGTACATGGTCATCGGCTGTCTCCCGGATACGGCTTCGGCGGGCCTGGGCGCGGCGGTGATCGAAGGCGACGACCGCCGCGCCGGCCGGGTGTCGTTCGCGGTCGTTCACGCTGCGGGCTCGCCGACGGCGCGGCCGCCCTTGGAGACGATGGTGGTGACGTTCATGCGCTTGCTGAGCCGGTAGGTGATCAGGGGGCTGCCGCTGACCATCTCCTTGTAGGCGACGGCGGCCCGGCCGGTGAGGTACCAGCGTGCGGGGGTGTCGTCGGCGTGGGTGAACTGGATGACCGCGTCGCGGCGGCCCAGGCTGACGGGCTGGTGGAAGTAGCCGAACCGGAACGGCTTGACGGGCTTGGCGCGCAGCAGCCGGGCGATGGTGTCGGCGGTGTACTGGGCGGTGGGCATGCCGCTCTGGCAGGTGCCGTGGATCTGCCCCCACGGCATCCGGATCGCGGCGGCGTCGCCGATCGCGTGGATCTCGGGGTGGGAGACCGACCGCAGCGTCGCGTCGACCAGGACCAGGCCGCGCTCGCCGACCGCGATCCCGGCGTCGGCGGCCAGCGGCGAGACCTTGACGCCGGTGGTCCACAGGCAGGCGTCGGAGTGGACCAGCTCGCCGCCCGCCAGCTCGACCGCGTCGGGCAGCACCTTGATGACCTTGGCGCCGGTCTTGAGCGTGATGCCCAGCCGTTCGATGGCGCGCATCAGGTAGGCGCGGGCCTTGCCGCCCATCATCGCGGCGGGCTCGTCGAGGCTGATCAGCGTGACGTTCAGGCCGGGCTGGCTCTCGGCGATCTCGGTGGCCGCCTCGATGCCGGTCAGGCCACCGCCACAGACGGTGACGGTACCGCCGGCGCCGGCCACCTCGGCGAGCCGTTCGGCGAACCGGCCGGCGATCTGGGGGCTGTTGAGGGTGAACGCGTGGACGTCGGCGCCGGGGACCGTGCCGGCGTCGGTCGAACTGCCGAGGGCGTAGACGAGCGTGTCGTAGGCGAGGCTCTGGGCACCGTCGATGGTGATCTGCCGGGCGTCGGGGTCGATCGCGGTGGCCGCACCCCGCACGAACGCGATGCCGGTGCCGGCCAGCAGGTCCGGGATCCGGTGCTCGGCCAGCTCCTGCCCGGCGGCGATCTGGTGCATCCGCAGCCGCTCGACGAACCGGCTCGACGGGTTGACCAGCGTGATCTTCACGTCGAGCCGGCGAGTGCGGTGGGCCAGTCGGATGGCGCTGAACATGCCCGTGTAGCCGGCGCCGACGACCACGATCCGGTGGGTGTCGCTCATGATGTCTCTCCTTGTCGAGCAGCCGAGGGGTGAGGGGCAGGCAGGAGTGCACGTTGCCATCGCAGGCCTCGCGGCTGAACCCTCTTGCAGGTCAGAACGCTAGAGCTCTCGTCGTTCAGGAGATATCGGGAAGATGCCCCTATTGCTGGGGGCGCCTCATAGGGCACACCGCCTTGGAGGGTGACTCATGCGGAGGTCGAGGATGAGTCGCGGATGCGTTCCTTCCACGGCTGGTGCCCGACGAGTTTGGGGAACTGTTCCAGCGGGGCCCGTTCGACCGCAGGTGGTGGACGGCGGCGGGTCAACGACCAGCCTTGCGACTATCCGCACCCGCGCGCTTTCCACTTCCGTTCCAGGAATCGTCGCAACACCTCAGCTTGGGGAGTCAGTGGAGTTGCCCCGGTTCAGTAGACACATCAGGGCTTGCGACTGCGCGGCAGCATAGTCGAGATTGGAGTTGGCCCGGTGGGTGCGTCAGGCCGACCCGGATGACGGCCGTCGCCAAGACGATCTGACCAGCGCGGAGAAGGACCACCACGAGGTCTACTGAGATCTATGGTGCGCCGCGCATCCATGCTGACCTGTGTGCAATCGACGGGGTCCGGGTGAGCCGCAAGCGGTTGGCCCGGCTCATGCGCCGGGCTGGGCCGGCCGGGGTGAGCAGGCGTAAGGGCTGCCGGACGAAGATCGCGGACAGGCACGGACGCTACGCGCCTCAGGGGGATCAGGCAGCCTCCACGACTCATCCATCGATCGATCCCCACGAGTCATCCTCTTACTGCGGCGCACTATGTCCCCTATATTCCTGATCATGCTTTTTGGTAGGGAAATGGAGCAGGCCGAGATCGATGGCCTGCTCAGTGCGGCCACCTCCCGCCACAGCGGTGCACTGCACATCTCGGGAGAGCCGGGCATCGGCAAGTCCGCCCTGCTGGAGTACGCGGCCGAACAGGCCGGACCGATAAGAGTCCTGAGGGTCACCGGCGTCGAGAGCGAGGCCGAGCTGCCCTACGCCGCTCTGCACCTGCTGCTCCGGCCGATGCTCGACCACATCGACAGGCTGAGCGACCAGCACGCGGGCGCACTCAAGGGCGCGCTCGGCCTGGCGGCGGGGGTGCCGGTCGACCGCTTCCTCATCGGCCTCGCCGCGCTGACCCTCCTGGACGAGCTGGCCGGGACCGAACCGCTGCTGTGCCTCGTCGACGACGCCCAGTGGCTGGACCGGGCCTCGGCCGACACACTGCTGTTCGTGGCGCGACGGCTGCAGCACGAGGGCGTCGTCCTGATCTTCGCCTCCCGCCCTGGTTTCGCCGCGCCCGGCGTACCGGAGCTGCGCCTGGGCGACCTCGACCGGGAGGCCGCCGCGCGCCTGCTGGACCGGCACGCTCCCACGCTGCCCGGGCACGCCAGGGACCGGGTGCTGGCCGAAGCGGCCGGGAACCCCCTCGCCCTGCTCGAACTCCCGCGGATCACGGCCGATCCGCTGTCGATGACCAGACTGCCCCTGCCGTACCGGATCCAGCAGGCCTACCAGCAGCGCATCGCCGAGCTGCCGACAGCCGCCCGCACCCTGCTGGCGGTCGCCGCAGCCGAGGAGAGCGGCTCCATCGACGTCGTGCTGCGCGTCGCCGCGGCCATGGAGCTACCGGCGTCCGGGCTCGACGAAGCCGAGCAGACCGGCCTGATCGACCTCGCCCGCGGGGTCGTGACGTTCCGCCACCCGCTCATCCGTACGGCCGCCTACCAGGCCACGCCGTACACCCAGCGGATGGCCCTGCACCACGCCCTGGCCCGCGCTCTGGACGGCGTGGACGAGGCCGACCGACGGGCCTGGCACCTGGCCGCCGCGGCCACCGGCCCGGACGATGTCGTCGCCGCCGCACTGGAGTCGGCGGCCGAGCGGGCCAGGGAGCGCAGCGGCTTCGGCGCGGCGGCCAGCGCCCTGGCGCGCGCCGCGCACCTCACCAAGGACGCCCCCGAGCAGGGACGGCGGCTGGTCGCCGCCGCGCAGGCCGCTGCCCAGGCCGGGCAGGGCGCGCTGGCCGCCACGCTCGCCGGACAGGCCGACCGCCTCCTAACCGATCCCCGCCTCCGCTCCGACCTGGCCTTCCTGCGCAGCCGGCTGGCCTTCGACAGCGGCTCCTTGCGCGCCTCCTGCGATCTGCTGCTCCAGGCCGCTGACGAGCTCGCCCCGCTGGACGGTGAGGCGGCGGCCGCGATGCTCGCTCGCACTTACAAGGTCGTCTTCTACGCTGGCCGGACGGACTGGGCACGCCAGGCGCTGGAGAGGTTCGACGCCCTTCCCGGAGCGACGCGGCACCCCGCACGCACCCTGATCGCCGGATCCGAGCGCATGCTGGCCGGCGCGTTCCACGAGGGCATCCCGCTGTACCGGGCCATCCACGCCGCGGCCACGGCTCCCGCCGCGCCGGCCGACCTGCGCGCCGACGCCGCCTCGCACGCCATCGTCATCGGCGACTTCACCGCCGCACGCGAGCTCGCCCTGGCCTTCAGCCAGGAATGCCGCACCGCCGGCACCATCGGGCGCGTCCCGATGGCCCTGGCCCAGCTGTCGGTCGCCGACCTCTACCTAGGCCGGTACGCCGAGAGCGCGGCCGCGGCGAACGAGGGCCTGCGCATCGCCGAGGACACCGGGCAGCTCCACCGGCTGGCCCACCAGTACGGCGTGCTGGCCTGGATCGCCGCGATCGAGGGCGACGAGCCGCGCTGCCGCATCCTCGCTCAGCGCAATCTCGCCCATTTCATCGCCGAGCAGGTGGCGACCGGCGCGTCCTGGGGCACGTGGGCCCTGGCCATGCTGGATCTGGGCCTGGGCCGCTGGCAGGCGGCGCTCGACCGGCTCGACGAGGCGGCGCGGGGACCGCTCGGATCACAGGTCACCGCTGTCTACTTCGCCCCCGACCAGGTAGAGGCAGCGGTAAGGCTAGGCCGCCCGGACGCCGCCGCGGGCGCGTTCGACAGGTTCCGCCGCTGGGCGGAGGCGACGGAGCTGCCGTGGGCGCTGGCCGTCCTGGCCCGCTGCCGAGCCCTGCTCGCCCCGGACGAGGAGGCGGTGGAGCTCTTCGAGGTCGCGGTGCGGGCCACCGGCCGCCCTTTCGAGCAGGCCCGGGCCGAACTCCTGCGCGGCGAGTGGCTGCGTCGCGCCCAGCGCAAGAAGCACGAGGCCCGCGCCCCGCTGCGCCGGGCCGTCGACCTGTTCGAACAGCTCGGCGCTTCCCTGTGGGCCGACCGCGCCCGCGCCGAACTACGCGCCGCGGGCGAACGCGCGGCCCCCGCCACGGCCGCCTCGACTCCGGCCGCCCAGCTCACCGCGCAGGAGATGCAGGTGGTCCGGCTGGCGGCGGCCGGAGCGACGAACAAGGAGATCGCCGCCCAGCTCTTCCTGAGCCCCAAGACCGTCGGCCATCACCTGTACCGCGCCTTCCCCAAGCTCGGCGTCACCAGCCGCACCGAACTCGCCCACCTCGACCTGCAAGCATGACGTCCGCCCGATCATCATCAGGCGGACCGGGTCCGGGCCTACCAGCCTTCCATGCGTGTGGGCGTACTCAGCGGGTTGGTCAGATGGCAATCGGATCGAGACGGAGATTGGCCTCCTGCTGGAACTCGATCACGGAGAGGTGCGCATCCTCAACCTGGCCGACGAACTGGTCGTCACCGACACCGCCCTGCCGGATGCGGTCGAAGCCACCCTTCGCTGACACTTTCGCGACATCAGCGTGCTGAACCCACGAGCTGAGCAGGCCCTCAGATGCCGAACCCACGTGAGTTCCCGCTGAAGAACCTTCAGTTCCCGTGAACTCTGGGCATTCTCAGCCATCCACTCGGGGCTGTGCGATGAGCCCCAAAGTGGCGAGCGTACGTGATGGAATCCTCTTGATTCAGGTCGGCCAGGACCGATCATGGCCGAGTGAAGGAGAAATGGTCATGGCGACGTTTGTGCTGGTGCCCGGCGCTTTTCACGGCGCGTGGTGGTTCGAGCCGCTGGCGCGGCGGCTGCGTGCGGATGGGCACGACGCCCGCGCGGCGGAGCTGACCGGCGTCGGGGAGCGGGTGCACCTGTCGTCCGGCACGGTCAACTTGGACACCCACATCCAGGATGTGGTGAACCTCCTGGAGTACGCAGAGCTCACTGACGTCGTCCTCGTGGCGCACAGCTACGGCGGTATGGTCATCACCGGCGCGGCCGACCGGCTGGCGGATTCCGGACGCGTTCGCGCGCTCGTCTATCTGGACGCCTTCGTGCCGGAGGACGGCGACTCGGTGTGGAAGCTGAGCCCGCAGGTCTGGCGCGACCGCTATGTGGCGGGCGTCGGCGCGGACGGCTTCTCGATGGCCCCGCCGCCGTTCCTCACCGAGCCGCGCGTCACGTCACAGCCCCTCGCCACCATGCTTCAGAGCATCACGCTCACCGGTGCGTCAGACAAGATCGAGCACCGCCACTACATCTATATGAGCGCCTACGAGGGCACCCCGTTCACCCGGTTCCACGACCGGCTGAGCGCCGACCCGTCCTGGACGGTCCGCTCCCTGCCGTTCGGGCACAACGTCATGTCCGAGTGCCCCGACGAGATTCACGCCCTCCTTCTGGACGCCGTGACCCGCGCGACCAGGTGAGCGTTTGAAGCGCCCGGACGATCACCGCCACGCCTCACACATGATCTTTCGAAACACGGCCTAACTGGCCGAAGAGTTGATCGCCTCCCTGGACACCGTCGCCGAGGCCGACATCCGTTCCGAGAGCGCCGCATGAGGACGCGGACGCTGCGGGTCCCCGCCTGGCTCATCACCTGGCGGGGTGCCCGAAGCGACCGACCCGGGCACCCCGCCATCCCTAAGCCCGCGACGTTCATCCGCACACGCACGCCCCACTCCTGGTGAGGTGCCCAGCAGATTCCGGACAGTCAGTTACCATCCATGGGGTGTTCACAAGTAGGTCTGGCCTGGGCCGTAGGGGTCTGAAAGATCGTTTCCCGCGTCCATAATGATCGTTTCCCGGGTCCCACGACGAGGGATCATCACAGCGATGACTGCCGCACCGCTCCATGGCCTCTGGGAAGTCTTCGCATACGCTTGGATGTAGGTCACGAGGGACGCACCGTCGAGCGTAGGGAGCGGCGATGGACCCGGAGGCTGTCGAACGGCTGCGGACGGAGGCGTCCCGCGAAGACTACGCGTCGATGGCCCGGCTGGCACGGGCGCTGTACGAGACCGGGCTCGGCCCGCGCGAGGTGCTGCGCGAATGCTACGGCGTCATGTTCCCCGAGGAGCTCTACGTCATCGTCGACGCCGGGCTGTGGTCCCTGAACCTGCTGGCGTACTTCACCAACCAGCCCTGGGAGTTGGCCGTCCCACCTGAGCATGGCGGCCCGGTCGACACGCCTGACGCTACGGCCGACACCGAGTCGCTCATCTTCGCCCGTGACCCCGATCTGGTGCCGCTCCTGCAGATTCCCGCCGCTAGGGCTGGCGAGGACGACCGTATCGTGTGCTATCGACTGGAGGAGCTCCAAGCGGGCCGTTCGACGGTCTTCTGCCTTGGCGTGGAGGCGTACCTCACCATGAAGGAGCGTGAGGGTGAGGCGGTGCGCTGCGGCGAGTCCATGCTCGCGGTCCTATACGAGGAACACGCCGCCGACTTCCGCTCGCTGGAGGAGGAGTGGAACAGTCCGTGGAACCGGGGTGCGGGCTCGGTCGCCGGGGACGCAGTCAAGCAGGCACGCGACTCCATGGAACTGGTCATGGAACTGCAACGGCAAGCCGACGTTAGGGCGTCCACTTCGAGGGCGGGCATACGCACTGTCACGTAGGGGGGTTCGGCTTGGAATTATCCGCCGGCCAGAACTCCATTCGCGATGGGGAGTCCCCATTGCGTTCTTGCTGTACCGCTGCCGAGAACTGGGTCTGCTCTCGGACTCGGCTGCCAGCCGGGGGCGTACCAGAGGCTCCACGCTCTCAATGATCATCCAGGATTCGCTCGTGAGCCAATCGTCGGCTATCCCGGTGAACAGCCGATCCTGCTCTGTCAGGCTTTCGAGGTCGCTGCTGAAACAGGACTGACCGTTCTGCTCCTTGCACGGGGGCTGTGCTGGTCCGTTCCCCGGGTCCGTGAGTTGATCGGCCTGCCTGATCAGCGACCGGCATTGAGGCTTGTCCCGTAAGGATCATTCCTTTCCTCGCAGGCGAGGAGAGCGTCGCGGTCGAACGCATGAAGTAGCTTCCGGAGGCCGATGGCCATCGGGCCGCGCGAGGTCTGTACGGGCTGCGCGCGGCCCTGGCTCGCACTTCGCTGCAGGAGAAGAGGCGTATGTCTCCCCGATGCGGCAGGGTGGAGAGCGCCAGGCCGCGAGCCTGAATCGGAGGCATCTTGGTGTCGGCCAGATCCGTGGAGCGGAACACCGGCATCGCCTCACCGGCCAGTGCCGACAGGTCCATCTCGATGCCGCCATTGGTTAGCCGGGTGCCCGCCGAGGTCCGGGCTCCCTCCTCAATCACGAGAACGTCGCCGGGCACCAGTTGGGATGCGGCAGGCGAGCGCGGCTGACCGTCTCGCACACGCGCGCCCGCGCCGGCGGAGATGCGGGCACAACGAGCGGCCGCGCAAACGCGGCTGCGGCAAGACGAAGGACGACGTCGTATGACGCGAGAGGAGATCGACGCGATGGTCAACGCACTCGGTGACCTGGTGGGGATCCTGTGCGCGGCAGACCCCGCCGACAAGGCGGAGGTATACACGCAGATGGGGTTGTGTCTGACGTATTACCCGCAGAAGCAACTGTGGAGGCTCGGGTTCAACCCGGCCTCCACATGTGCATTGAGTACGTGTCCGAGGGGGGACTTGAACCCCCATGCCCCGCAAAGGGCACTAGCACCTCAAGCTAGCGCGTCTGCCTATTCCGCCACCCGGACTTGGTGCCTGCACGTGGGACCGTCATCCCGCGTCGGCTCAGTAAGGTTAGCAAACTCTGAGGGGTGCGTGATACCGCGAATCCCCGAGAGCGGATGGCGCGGCGTCCGACGGCCTGCGCCGGCCCGGGTGACGCGGTTCCGGACAGTCTGTCGCGGCGGGCTTCCTTGGTCGCGTACACGTTCAGGCCCTGGTCGCGTACACGTGCGAGCCGTCCGTCGCTCAGAGGCGTAGCCAGGGTCCGCCTCCTGTGGAGCCGCCCCGCTGCCGACGCCGCCTTCCTGCCGTAGCTACCGGCCTCGCCCGCCCGGCCGCCTCCGCGCCAGCCTCCGCCCCGTCTCATCCCAGCCTCCGCCCCGCCTCCGTCTCTCTCGGTCTCCGTCCCATGGGAGGAACTGCGGGTCATTCGGGGGAGCGCGATGGTCCCAGGGTCCGAAGCTTGACTGATTCATGGGTCTCCGGTGAAAACAGCTTGCGATCACCTTGGGTGCTGCTACGGTTACGCCTCGTTGAGGGGTGAGTCCAGGGACCGGCCTCACGACGTGAGGTCGGTTCCGGATATGGGGAGGTCACGTGACACGCACGCCGGTGCGACGACTGAGGGCGATGGCCCGGGTCGTGCTCCGCGTGCCCGTGCCCGTGTCCGTTCCGGCAGGCGAGGCGATCACCGAGCGGGCGCACCGGATGGCGCGGTTCGCGGCCGGTGCCCGCCGGGTGGTCGCGCGGGCGGCAGTCGCAGGTGGCGTGATCGCCGCCGGCTGGTTGCTCGCCGTCCTGTTCGGGACGCTTCTCTCCGCCGCTCCGGCCGCCGCGAGCACCGGGACGGCGGACTCCACCGCCACCGGCGCGACCACGACGGCCGCGACAGTGGCAATGACAGAGGCGCTGCCAGAAGCAGCCACGGGAACCAGTGACTCCCACTCCGTCACCCCCGACGCCGTCACCGGGTCCTTCACGGACGGTTTCCCCACGGACGACGGCGCAGTCTCGGCGGCGGACAACGCCGAGGCGATGGCAGGGCGCACGGTCGACGGGCTGACCAGCCAGTCCGACCCCGGCCTGCCGCCTCCCTCCACCGCGAGCAAGATCCTGGGCACCGACGGACTGGTGCCGGGCGGCGGTGGCGGCCCGTTCGGGCCAGGTATGGGGGACGTCGCGAGGTCATTCCTCGACCCGCGGCCCGAGGCTGGACGCGCCGTCGTGGCGCGCGTGCTTCCCCCCGTCGTCCGCACAGCGGCGGACGACCCTTCTTTCTCACCTGACTGATCCCCGCCGTCGATGCCGGTCCTCACGGGCCGGCGGCGGAGCGCGGCCATGGCCCGCACCCGCTCGGGGCCCATCTGGCCCCACTCGCCACCGGGCCGCACGGCCCGCACCCGTCACGAAGGCGCGAGGCCGGCCGAAGAGGCCGGACGGCCGCTCACGCGACGGGCCGGCGAGAGGCGGGAGTCGTGGTTCGCGTGCGCGACGGGTCGGCGAGGGACGGGAGCCGCGGTTCCCGTCCACGACGGGCCGGGCCCGCCGGCGACAGGCCGGCGGCGCAGTAAGCCCGCTCTCACGAATCGGTGGGGCATGAGCCCCTCCGCCGGCGGGCGACACGTCAGTCATCACTGGTTCGCGGTCGCGAGGTCCCGCTGTACGGCGACGCGTCACGCTCCCGTACGGCCTCGCCGGCCGCGAACCGTCAGGCGCAATTCATTCCCCCCAGAAGTCATAGGAGCATTCATCATGCGTACGTGGGCGAAGGCTTCCACACCCGCGGCTCTGCTCGCGGTCGCGGTCATGTCGTTCGGCAGCGGCACCGCCCTGGCCGACACCTCCGGCGACCACTCCATCGGCGGCGGCAACCAGGTCAACCTGCCCGTCACTCTGCCGATCGACATCAGCGGCAACTCCGTCGCCGCGGTCGGCGAGTCCCACGCCGTCTCCCAGGGCGGCGCGTCGGTGGAGAACACCGGCCGCTCCAGCATCCCCGGCAAGACGTCCGGCGACTCCAGCATCCTCGGCGGCAACCAGATCAACGCGCCGATCACCGCCCCGGTCAACGCCTGCGGCAACGCCGTCTCCCTGTTCGGCAGGTCCGACGCCGGCTGCAAGGGCGGCGCCACGGTCAAGAACAACGGGCGCGGCGGTCCCGGCGGCAACCGTACCTCCGGTGACCACAGCATCCTCGGCGGCAACCAGGTGACGGCGCCCATCACCGCGCCGATCAACGCCTGCGGCAACGCGGTGGCCGTCTTCGGCGAGGCGACCGCCGGATGCAAGGGCGGCGCGTCGGTCAAGAACACCGGCCGCGGCACCGGCACCGGCCGCAACACCACCTCCGGGCGCAACTCCGTGCTCGGCGGCAACCAGGTCCTGGCGCCCGTCAGCGCCCCGATCAACGTCTGCGGCAACGCCGTCGCGGTGGTGGGCGAGGCGTTCGCGGGCTGCAAGGGCGGCTCGTCGGTCACGACCGGGCGGCCGGGCGGGCACCCCGGCGGCGGTTACGGCCGCGGCCACGGCGGGCACGGCGGATCGGGCTCCTCCGGCAACGACACCGACGGGCGGTTCGGCGCCGGCAGCGGCAACCAGGTCATCGCCCCGATCAGCCTGCCCATCACCGCCTGCGGCAACGCCGTGGGCAACGCGCCCGCCGGGTGCAAGGGCGGCGCGTCCGTGGAGAACACCGGCCGCGGGACGGGCGCGGGTGGCAACACCACTTCCGGGCGTTCGGGCGTGCTGAGCGGCAACCAGGTGGTCGCGCCGATCACCGCTCCGATCAACGTGTGCGGCAACGCGGTCGCCGTGCTCGGCGGGGCCTTCGCCGGGTGCAAGGGCGGCGCGTCGGTGAAGAACGACGGCGGCCGGGGCGCGGGCGGCAACCGCACCTCGGGGCGTTCGGGCGTGCTGAGCGGCAACCAGGTGGTCGCGCCGATCGCCGCTCCCATCAACGCCTGCGGCAACGCCGTCGCGGCCCTCGGCCTGGCCGAGGCGCACTGCAAGGGCGGCGCCGGCGTCTCGCCGCAGCAGGGCTCCGGCGCGGGTGGCAACACCACTTCCGGGCGTTCGGGCGTGCTGGCCGGCAACCAGGTGGTCGCGCCGATCACCGCTCCGATCAACGTGTGCGGCAACGCGGTCGCCGTCCTGGGCGACGCGGCCGCCGGGTGCCTCGGCGGGGCGCACGTCGGCAAGCCGGCCGACGGCGGCCACGGCGGCCACGGCGGCCACCCCGGCCACGGCGGCTCCGTCCGTCACCCGTACGCGGCTCCCGGCGCACAGGGCGGCGGGATGCTGCCCGCCCTCCCGGCCGTCGGCGGCCTTCAGAGCGCCGGGGACGTGACGCGTCAGATGCAGGGCGCCGGCAACCTCCCGGTCGTGGGCGACATGTCCGACTCGCTGGGCCTGCCGGTCCTGCCGTCGCTGCCGGGCCTGCCCGACCGCCCGGCCGGGCCCGCCGTGCAGCCGGTCAAGCCCGCCAAGCCCGCCAAGCCGGTCAAGCGCGCCAAGCACGCCAAAGAGGTCGCGTCCAACGCCTCCGCCGCGTCCGGCCCGCTGTCCGCGGTCGCCCCGGCGACCTCGCTGGTCGCGGCCACGCCGGTCGGTGGCGCCGCCACCTCGGCCGCGCGCTCCCTCCCGGTCGGCGACATCGGCCTGATGAGCGCCGCGCGGCCCGCCGGGGTCACGGGGATGAGCTTCGGCGCCCTGGTCGCGCTGCTGATGGGCGGGATGTGCGCCGCCTCGGCGACGCTGTTCGCGGCCACCCGCCGCTTCCGTCTCGGCCGGAAGTAAGCGCCCCGCTGCTTCCGCCTCGCCGGGAGTGAGCGCTCCGCCGCTCCAGCTTCGGCCGGGAACAAGCGACCCGCCGCTCCCCTTCGGCGGGAAGTGAGCGCCCGGCGTGAAGTGCCGGAGGTGGGCGGTCCCCGCGCAGGCCTCGACCTGGGGTACGTGGCCGATCTCACCACACGTCCCGGGGCTCTCACTCCACGGTAAGGGCACCCGGATCGGCGGCCGCAAGCACAGAAGAAGAAGAGGTACGGTCAGGCCCCCACGCCATGGGCGGCCGGACCGAAAACCCCGCCCGTCTCCGCACCCAGGAGGCGGGCGGGTCCACAGACGCTTTGCCCGTCTCGGGGGCGCGGCCCGGGACGGGCAAAGCCATGTGCGCGTCCGGACGGGCGCGTACCAGGAGGTGGGCGTACGTTGAGAAAAGTCACAGAGTGCTGCGGACCCGCATGACCTTGCGGCGCAGCCGCACCTGCCGGCTCCCGTCGGGGTGCAGGCGCACCCGCGAGAGCTCCCACTGGCCGTACTCCGCGTGCTCGGTCAGCAGCTGACGTGCGGCTTCGCGGGAGAGATCGCGCGGAATGAAGATATCCATGTAGGAGTAGTCGAGCACAACGATTAGTCTCCAGGGTGAGTCAGGGCGCGGTGCCGCTCGTTGGGCCTTATTCTGCGTGCTTGTGGGTGGACCCGAAAGCTAGTGGGTAGCCCCGGGGGAAGGAAAATTCCGCGAGTCGGGTTACCTTTCAGATCTGTGCCGGCTCCCGGCAGGGGGAATTGCAAGCGAACAGCGAGGTAGGAAGCAGCGTGCCAGCCAACAACGGCAGCGCCGGCGGAACACGCCTGGTGATCGTCGAGTCGCCCGCCAAGGCGAAGACGATCGCCGGGTACCTCGGGCGCGGCTACATCGTCGAGTCCAGCATCGGCCACATCCGCGACCTGCCGGAGAAGGCCGTCGACATCCCCGAGAAGTTGAAGGGGGAGCCGTGGGCACGCCTGGGTGTGAACGTCGATCATGGGTTTGAGCCGCTGTACGTCGTGAACCCCGACAAGCGGGCGCAGGTCAACAAGCTGAAGCAGCTGCTGCGTGACGCCGACGAGCTGTTCCTCGCCACTGACGAGGACCGCGAGGGCGAGGCCATCGCCTGGCACCTGCGTGAGGTCCTGAAGCCCGAGGTGCCGGTCCACCGCATGGTGTTCCACGAGATCACCCCGCAGGCGATCCGCGACGCGGTCTCCAACCCCCGCGACCTCAACCTGCGCCTCGTCGACGCCCAGGAGACCCGCCGCATCCTCGACCGTCTCTACGGCTACGAGGTCAGTCCGGTCCTGTGGAAGAAGGTCAAGCCCCGCCTGTCCGCCGGGCGCGTGCAGTCGGTCGCGACGCGGCTGGTCGTGGAGCGCGAGCGGGAGCGGCTGGCGTTCACGCCCGCCCACTACTGGGACCTGCAGGCGCTGTTCGACAGCAACAAGCCCGAGGAGCGTCCGCGTGACTTCACCGCGACGCTGACGGGGGTCGACGGCAGGCGGGTGGCGCAGGGCCGCGACTTCGCCAGCACGGGCACCCTCAAGTCGTCCGAGGTGCTGCACCTGTCGGAGGCCGCCGCCGGTGAGCTGGCGGCCCGGCTTCAGGGCGCCTCGTTCGCGGTCCGTTCCGTCGAGCGCCGGCCGTACACCCGCAAGCCGTACGCGCCGTTCCGGACGACCACTCTGCAGCAGGAGGCCAGCCGGAAGCTGGGCTTCTCCGCCAAGTACACGATGCAGGTCGCCCAGCGGCTGTACGAGCAGGGCTTCATCACGTACATGCGTACCGACAGCATCACGCTGTCCGAGACGGCGATCGCCGCGGCGCGCTCGCAGGCGATCAAGCTGTACGGCTCGGCGTACGTGCCCGACAAGCCGCGCGTCTACACCAGCAAGGTCAAGAGCGCGCAGGAGGCGCACGAGGCGATCCGCCCCTCGGGCGAGGAGTTCCGCACGCCGGGCGAGACCGGGCTGTCGGGCGACATGTTCCGGCTGTACGAGCTCATCTGGCAGCGCACCGTGTCGTCCCAGATGAAGGACGCGGTGGGCGAGTCGATCTCGGTGAAGGTCGGCGGCCGCTCGTCGTCGGGCGAGAACGTCGAGTTCAGCGCCTCCGGCCGGACGATCACGTTCTACGGCTTCCTGAAGGCGTACGTGGAGGGGGCCGACGACCCGTCGACCGACCGCGACGACTCCGAGAAGCGGCTGCCCAACCTGGCCGAGGGCGACGCGCTGGGCCTGTCGCGGCTGGACGTCGCCGGCCACTCCACCAAGCCGCCGGCCCGTTACACCGAGGCGTCGCTGGTCAAGGAGCTGGAGGACCGCGAGATCGGGCGGCCGTCCACGTACGCCTCGATCATCGGGACGATCCTCGACCGCGGCTACGTGTTCAAGAAGGGGACGGCGCTGGTGCCGTCGTTCCTGGCGTTCGCCGTGGTCAACCTGCTGGAGCAGCATTTCGGCAACCTCGTCGACTACGACTTCACCGCCGAGATGGAGAAGGTCCTCGACGACATCGCCAACGACCGGGCCGAGCGGGTGCCGGAGCTGCGGCGCTTCTACTACGGCCACGAGGGCGACGCGGGCCTGAAGGAGATGGTCACCGACCTCGGCGACATCGACGCCAAGGAGATCAGCTCCTTCCCCATCCGGGGCACCGACATCGTCATCCGGGTCGGCCGTTACGGCCCGTACCTCGACCGCGACGGCGCCCGCGTCAACGTGCCCGAGGACATGACCCCCGACGAGCTGACCGCCGAGAAGGCCGAGGAGCTGTTCTCGCGGCCGACAGGCGACCGGGAGCTGGGGCAGGACCCGGTGACCGGGCACCTGATCGTGGCCAAGGACGGGCGGTTCGGGCCGTACGTCACGGAGGTGCTGCCCGCTCCGCAGGAGGAGGAGGGCGCGCCGAAGCGGCGCACCAAGAAGGCCGACGCGGCCAAGCCGCGCACGAGCTCCCTGTTCAAGACCATGTCGCTCGACACGGTGACGCTGGAGGACGCGCTCAGGCTGCTGTCGATCCCCCGGGTGGTCGGCGAGCTGGAGGGCGAGGAGGTCGTCGCGTTCAACGGCAAGTTCGGCCCGTACCTGAAGAAGGGCACCGACTCGCGGTCGCTGGCGTCCGAGGACGACCTGCTGACGGTCACGATCGAGCAGGCCAAGGAGCTGTTCGCGCAGCCCAAGCAGCGCGGCAGGGGCCGGGCGGCCGCCGCGGCGCCGCTGCGTGAGCTGGGCGACGACCCCAACTCCAAGAAGCCCGTGGTGGTCAAGGAGGGCCGGTTCGGTCCGTACGTGACCGACGGCGAGACTAACGCGTCGCTGCGCAAGGGCGACACGGTCGAGGACATCACGATCGACCGGGCCGCCGAGCTGCTGGCCGAGCGGCGTGAGCGGGCCCCGGCGCCGAAGAAGACGACGGCCCGCAAGCCCGCCGCGAAGAAGCCCGCGGCGGCGAAGAGCACGACGGCCAAGAGCGCCACGGCCAAGACCACAGCGTCCAAGAGCACAGCGTCCAAGACCACAGCGTCCAAGACCACAGCGTCCAAGAGCACGACGGCCAAGAGCACCACGGCCAAGACCACGACGGCCAAGAAGTCCGCGGCCAAGCCCTGAGGGTCCGCTCCTCGCTGAGAGGGCTCTCAGGCCGGACACCGCCCCGGGGCGGCGCTGCTCGTAGCATGACGGCGTGGTCTTGGGCTTCGTCTTCATGATGGTCGTGGCGGTCGCCGCCGTGCATGTGTATTTGTGGCATCGGCTGGTGCGCTCCACCACCCGCCGTGGGCGGCTGCGCCGGGTGCTGACCTGGGTGCTGGCCGGGCTCGGCGTCCTGGTGGTGGTGACGTTCGCGGGCACGCGGCTGGGGGTGGGGCACTGGCTGGCCTGGCCGGGGTACCTGTGGCTGGCGGTCATGTTCTACCTGCTGGTGTTCCTGGTCGTGCTGGAGGTGCCGCGCGCGGTCGCGTGGGCGCTCATCCGGCGTGGCGGGAAGCGGGCGGACGCCGGGGCGCGGGTACCGGAGACGGTCCTGGCCGGCGCGTCCGTTCCCGGCTCGACTCCTGACGCCGCCCCGGCCGTCGAGTCCGGCTCTGACACCGCCCTGGTTGCCGAGGACGCCCTGGTCGCCGAGGCCGGCTCTGACGCCGTACCGGCCGGCGGGTCCGCGCAGGCGACCGACATGAGCCGGCGGCTGTTCCTCGGGCGGGCGACCGCCGCCGTCGCGGGCGTGGGCGCGCTGGGCACGGTCGGGTACGGCGTGAGCAGCGCGCTGGGCGATCCCGTCATCGAGCCGGTCAAGGTCACGCTGCCCCACCTCGACCCGCGGCTGAGCGGCCTGCGGTTCGCCGTGGTCAGCGACATCCACCTGGGGCCGCTCACGGGCCGGGGCCACACCGAGCGGATCGTCCGGATGATCAACTCCCTGCGTCCCGACGTGGTCGCGATCGTCGGGGACCTGGTGGACGGCACGGTGGCCGAGCTGGGGCCGCTGGCGAGGCCCCTGCGCGATCTGGAGTCCAGGTACGGGGCCTTCTTCGTGACGGGCAACCACGAGTACTACACCTCCAAGGGCCCGGCCGAGTGGATCGAGGAGCTGGATCACCTGGGCGTGCGGTCGCTCCGCAACGAGCGGGTGGAGATCCGCCACCAGGGCGGCGTGCTCGACCTCGCCGGGGTCAACGACATCAACGGCGCGACCATGGACGACGGCCCCGACTTCGCCAAGGCGCTCGGCGGGCGCGACACGAGCCGGTCCACGGTCCTGCTCGCCCACCAGCCCGTCCAGGTCACCGAGGCCGCCCGGCACGGGGTGGACCTGCAGCTCTCGGGGCACACGCACGGCGGCCAGATCGCGCCGTTCAACCTGGCCGTGCCCCTGCAGCAGCCGGTCGTCTCGGGGCTCGCGACGGTGGACGGGGTGCAGGTGTACGTGACGCGGGGCGCCGGGTTCTGGGGGCCGCCGGTACGGGTGGGAGCGCCTCCGGAGATCACGCTGCTGGAGCTGCGATCGTGACTTTCCGCGATCCCCTGGTCACCGGAGCCGTCCTGGCGTAGTATCCGTCGGGATACCCAGGAGGTGGCGATGACGTCCCCACCGGCCGGGAGCGTGTTCGAGCGGGGCGGCGTCCCCGACGTCACGTTCTGGGCGCAGCGCGGCGGCTGGCTCTTCAAGCAGGCCAGACACGCCGCGAGCATGAAGCAGGCGGCGCTGGCCAGCGCCAGCGGCACGTCACGGACGACGCTGTCGGCGTACGAGCACGGCCGCAAGTCGCCGACGCTGGAGACGGCCGGGCGGATTCTCGACGCCGCCGGGTTCCGGCTGGCGCTGGAGCCCAAGGTCGAGTTCACCCGGGGGGTCGCCGCCGACGGCAGGCCGTTCCACGTGCCGAGCCGGTTGCCGCGGTTACCGCCGTCACGGGCGCTGGCCAGGGTGACCGTGCTGGGGCGCGCGTACGATCTCGCCGACCGCGGGCAGCGCCGGGAGGCGTACGCCGCGCTGCTCGGGGCAGGCGGTCCGGAGGACCTGCTGGCGCACGTCGACGGGGTGCTGCTCGTCGAGCTCTGGGACGAGCTGCCCCTGCCCGACGCCGTGCGCTCGGCCTGGCTGCCCCTCGTACGAGAGGCCCGGGGCGAGCCGGGGTCAGGGTCGTAGGCCGTAAACCATCGGAGAGCAGCGGGACGGGGGGCCACAATGGCTGTTTCGGGGGCCCGGTCGCGGTCCGAAACCTGCGCGCCGCCCTGCCGACGTAATACTCTCAGCGGCGTACCACCGGGCCTACCCGGCCCGTCTCACGCCTTCCCCGTCCCGGCGAGCACCTGGATACGCTGACATCATGACCACCCCTGGCCGACGCAGACCCGCCAACGTGCTGGCAAACGCACCGTTCCGCCGGCTGTGGACGGCCATGTCGGTGTGCAGCCTGGGCGACTGGCTCAACATCCTGGCCCTCACCGCCCTGGCCGGCAATCTCACCCGGGGCGACGACTACCGCGTCCAGTCGTTGGCCATCGGCGGTGTGTTCATCGCCAAGATGCTGCCGGCCGTCCTGCTCGGCCCGCTCGCCGGGGCCTTCGCCGACCGGTTCGACCGGCGGCTGACGATGTTCGTCTCCGACCTGGCGCGCTTCGCCGTGGTCCTGTCGATCCCGCTGATCGGCAGCTACCAGTGGATCATCGTCGCGACCCTGCTCGTGGAGTGCGTCAACCTGTTCTGGGTGCCGGCCAAGGAGGCCACGGTCCCCAACCTGGTGCCCAAGGACCAGTTGGAGGCGGCCAACCGGCTCAACCTCCTGGTCACCTACGGCAGCGCGCCCGTCGCGGCCCTGCTGTTCGCGGCGCTGTCGGTGGCGGGCGACATGCTGCGCAGCCTCGTGCCGCCGCTGTCCGGAGTGGACCCGACGAGCGTGGCCCTCGTCCTCAACGCCCTGGCGTACCTGGTGTCGGCGTTCCTGATCTTCACACTGCGCGACATCCCGCGGCGCGACGGCGCGATCTCCACCCCGTCGGTGCTCAAGCAGGTCGTCGAGGGCTGGCGGTTCGTCGGCGGCGACCGGCTGGTGCGCGGGCTGATCATCGGCATGCTCGGCGCGTTCGCGGCGGGCGGCGCGGTCGTGGGCGTCGCGAAGATCTACGTGGTGGCGCTCGGCGGCGGCGACGCGGCCTACGGCGTCGTCTTCGGGGCGGTCTTCGTCGGCATGGCGCTCGGCATGTTCTTCGGGCTGAGGCTGCTGAGCGGGCTGTCCAGGCGGCGGCTGTTCGGGCTGGCCATCACCGTGGCGGGCCTGGTGCTGGTCGCGATCGCGCTGGTCCACAACCTCGCGATCGTGGTCATGCTGACCGTGGCGCTGGGGGCGTGCGCGGGCATCGCCTGGATCATCGGCTACACGCTGATCGGCCTGGAGGTCGAGGACGCGCTGCGCGGCCGCACGTTCTCGTTCCTGCAGTCCACGGCGCGGGTGACGCTGCTGCTCGTGGTGGCCGCGGCCAACCCGCTGGCGGCCCTGTTCGGCGAGCACCGCCTCGACGCGGGGGAGCTGTCCTACCGGTTCGACGGGTCCAACCTGGTGCTGCTGCTCGGCGGGGCGCTGGCCGTGGCCGTGGGCATCCTGGCGCTGCGCCACATGGACGACCGCAAGGGCGTGCCGCTGTCGGAGGACCTGATCGCCGCGGTTCGGGGCGAGCGGTTCCGCTCCGAGGGGGCCGAGGACATGCCCGGGCTGTTCGTCGCGTTCGAGGGTGGCGAGGGCTCGGGCAAGACCACCCAGTCGCGCATGATCGCGATCTGGCTGCGCGACCAGGGCTACGACGTCGTGCAGACGCGCGAGCCGGGCTCCACCAAGGTCGGCATGCGGCTGCGGGCGATCCTGCTCGACGCGGCCGAGCGTGGCCTGTCGCCGCGCGCCGA